>CALKAN010000134.1 GCA_937983035.1 uncultured Paenibacillaceae bacterium
TCCGTACAGAGTTGATGTAATCCATAAGCTCGCCACTCATCTGGCCGATTACAACTTTGTCATTGGAGGCTGGTGGTGGGATCGTTTGAAAAATTACAAAAAGCTGGCGTCAGGCATTCAGCTCGGAACATGGCTGCAGCCGATGGAAACATCCGCTTATTATAACGGTGCAAAAATTGTCCTCAATATTCACCGAGAAGCAGAGGATGATTCCATCAATCATAATGGAAGAAAAGTCCCTGCCCATTCGATTAACCCGAGAACATTTGAAATTAACGGATGTGCTTCTCTTCAAATGATTGATTCCCGCCAAGAACTTGCTCACAGCTATGTCCCAGACAAAGAAATTGTGACTTTCGATTCTGTCAACGAATTGCTCGAGAAAATAAGATACTATCTGGAGCATGAAGAAGAAAGACGGGAAATCGCATGGAACGGATTCAAGCGGACGATGCGAGATCACACCTACCGCAAACGAGTGTTTCATCTTTTGACGATTTTAAAGAAGTGCCAATAAATATGGTTGGATACACGGTTTCTTTATCCATGCAAATGAATAGGATGGTTTAAGCATGTTTAGTGCGGCAGACAGTTGGGAGGGAGCGCATTGAAAATGGCGAGGAAGCAGAAAAAACGCCGCAAAGTGAAAAGCGTTGGCAAAGCTCGAACCAAGAGAATAAGAAGGCAGCAGGTTCATGTCGTCATGCCGTCCGCAGAGGAGATGAACGCCTCATACAATCAAGGCTACAATCACGGGTTTGACAAAGGACATGATGCAGGATATGAAAAAGGCCGCTACGACGGCGGAGACGGGATCGTTGATCAATTGATGCCGGATGCGATGGTTTTGCCGGGCATTCCGATCGAACAAATTATTGCCAAAGGATTGGAAGGGCTGCAGCATGAATTTGTCAAGGTGATGGCTACGGATGAAACGGTGCGTCACATCGTGCATGCGCTGGATCATCGTCAGCCGTTTTCACTCGTACGGCTCGGCGACGGCGAGCTGTTGACGATGTCGCAAGATATTTTAAAAAGCAGAGAAGAATTGGAACGATACCGATCGTTTCTCGAATACGCCGGCGTAACCATTCCGAATTTGGAAGCGCGCGATCAACTCGTCTCGTCTGTAAAAGCTGCATCGCTGACAGGCATTCCGCTCTTGCGCGTGCCGAATTATCAAAATTTGGCGTTCGAAGTATTTCGTGCATACGGCATCGATTACAGACAAAAGAAGTTGACGCATTCGACGATTAATTACGCTGTCTATTTAGAGCATCGTTTACCGGATCTGCTGAACGGAAGGCGGGTGTTGACCGTCGGGAACAAAGCGGTCGGATTGGCAGAAGTGTTCGCCGCCGCGGGGTTGTCAGTTGCCGGTGCCATCTCTCCTGTCATGGGCATGTCTGACATTCCCAGGGTAATGGAGGAAGCCGCTCGCATGCAATTTGACATAGCGATCATATCTGCAGGCATTCCTTCTGTCGTGATTGCGCAAAGAATGGCAGATGAGCTCGGGAAAGTAGCCATTGATTTTGGTCATCTTGCAGATTCCATGGTGAGCGGGGAGTCACCGTATCGTTGATGAATGCATGGAAAGGAGGAGGAAAGTGAAGCAGCGCTCCTATCAACGAGGGTATCAAGCAGGCTGTAAGGCAGGCCGCAGCAAAGGATATCAAGACGGCAGCTTTTTAGGATACCATGCCGGAAGGTCTCGGATTGCCCGGTCTTTCGACGGAACCAGCATTATTATTCCTACTTACAATAAACGAGACTTTTTAGCCGCATGCATCGACAGCATTTTTGAGCATACTCCGGAGCCGTTCGAATTGATTATAGTGGACAATGCGTCTAAAGATGGAACGATCGATTATTTAAAAACGATCGCGGACAAAGTGAAGTTCATCATCAATGACAGGAACTTAGGTTTTGCCGGCGCAGTGAATCAAGGTTTCGCTGCAGCAGGCGGTTCGACATTGCTGCTGTTGAACAACGACACGATCGTAACGCGCCATTGGTTGTCTAATTTGTTGAATTGTGTTCACAGCAGTCCGGAAATCGGGATTGTCGGCCCAGTGACAAACTATATCAGCGGCGGACAACTGATTGAAACTTCATACAGCACCATCGCGGAAATGCATCAATTTGCCAGCCATTACAATCAATCGGATTCAAGCCGCTGGATCGTGACGGGAAAGATGACAGGATTTTGCATGCTGATGCGAAGAGAAGTGTTCGAGCAGGTCGGTTATATGGATGAAGGATTCGAAATAGGAAATTGCGAAGATGACGATTTTGCATTGCGGACGCAATTGGCGGGCTATGAGCTTGTTATCGCAAAAGATACGTTCATTCACCATGAAGGCAGCGTCAGCATGAAAGCTTTAGGCGATGATTTTGATCAAGTGTACGGGAAAAATTTGGAGTTTTATGCGCGGAAATGGGAAGATCCTTACACATTGCTCGAAGAGATGAAAAAATATGCGCAAAAAAGAACGATGATCGACTTTTATCCTTCTCACGTTTTCGTTCAATCTCCGGGATCCCCTGTTTATTGGATTGAAAATGGACAACGATATCTTATTTCGCCGCAGAATCAGCCGCAAGCTGTGCAAATATCTCGTCTGGAATTATCGCGTTGGCCGGATGGAGGAATGATTGCTTATGAAGAAGCTGCCGCCAAACTTCAAGCTTTAAAACAACCGCGCGATTTTTGGATCGACGGGGGTCTGGTGAAAACGGCCGAAGGTTTCATCTATCAAATGAACGGCAGCGAAAAGCGACGAATCATTTCCAATCAAACATTGCATTCGTGGAATTTGCACGATCGATTTATTCAATCGGTTCCATCGGAATTATTGGCCAATTACTCAGACGGAATTCCCATCATACCGCATCCTGTGTTGAAATCAAATAATTTATAAAGATTTGGGGTGAGAAAATGATGAAGAGAAAAAAAAGAAAAGCATCCTCCGGCAGGGCGAGAAGAAAGAAAATGATCAGAAGCCGCAAATCTGTCAAGCTTTTCGGCAAACGCCGCCGAACAACCAAGCGGCGCATAAATAGAAAGAAGATGAGAGGACGTCTATTGAGGCGCAGCGTACTGAGAGGCGGATCAGGGTTCGACGCGGCAACATACAACGAAGGCTTCAATAAAGGGTTCGATGAAGCTTACAATGAAGGTTTTGACGCAGGCTACGCTGAAGGCGTGGAAAGGGCTCAACGTGAATTAATCGTATGAAGGAGGGATGGCGTTGCCTAGAAAAAGAATCAATGCTTTTGATTTAGGATTCAGGCAGGGCAGAATCGCAGGATTTGAACGAGGGAAGCAGGACGGCGCACAACAAGGGTATGAACAGGCCAAAGAACAGCTTTATCCATTTTATCGCAAAATACTTGTCGTCACTCCTTCTTACGATCTGCCATCGCTTGAAATAATTATCAACCAACCGCTTGCTCATTTGCAAAATCAAGGGATCTGCACGTTTGACGTCGTCACGGAAGGCGAGCTTTCTCAAACATTGATCGAAGGATATGAGATGATCGTATTTTTGCGAAGCATTGAGCCGGAAGTTTTAGAATATATGCGGCTGGCGAATCAATTAGGGAAAAAGACGGTTTACGCTGTGGACGACAATTTTTTGGAAATTCCGAAATGGGCGGCAGTGTATCCTTACTACAACACATTGGAACGACGGGAAGCTTTTAAGCATTTTTTGAGCGAAGCGCAAGTTGTTAAGACGGGCGCGCCTTATTTTGCTGATTATATTCGCCAGCATTACAATGCGCATGTTGCTGATATTCCAGACAGTTTCAATCATGAGTGGGTTGAGCAGGCGGCGAAGCCTTCTCGAAATGACGGAAAGATTGTGATCGGTTATGGAGGAACGATGAAAGATGGTGATTTTGCTCCTGTAACTTCAGCTCTGATTGAAATATTAAAGAAATACAAAGACAAAGTGGAAATCCATTTTCACGGGTATGCTCCCGCGCCGCTGCTGCAATTTGAACAAGTCAAATATGTGCCGCAGCAATTTAACTATCGCGATTATATTCGCGTATTGCATCAATCCGGCTGGGACATTGGCATGGCGCCGTTGGCGGATACGAACTTTAATGCGTGCAAAACGAACAATAAATACAGAGAGTATTCGTCCTGCGGCATTCCCGGCATATACAGCCGATCTCCTGCCTATACTCCTTGGATTTTTCATGGGGAGAACGGTTATTTGACGAATCATTCGCATGAAGGCTGGCTGGAAGGGTTGACACGTTTAATTGAAGATGCTCCGCTTCGCAATCATATTCGTGAAAAGGCAGCATTGCATGTGAAAGAACAGTTTTCAGTTTCGCTTTGTTCACATCGTTGGAAAGATCTGATTCTGAAGAAAGGAGGCTGACGCGGAATGAACAAACTAAAGCATATTCCAGTTTTGCAGCCAAGCATTGGACAAGAGGAAATTGACGCTGTAACAGAGGTGATGCGTTCCGGTTGGCTGGGGTTAGGACCGAAAACAGAACAATTTGAACAGGAATTTGCCAAATTTGCAGGAAGCCGATTTGCCGTCGGGCTTAATTCGGGAACAGCAGCCTTGCACTTGGCATTGGATGCCCTTCAATTATCAGAAGGAGATGAAGTGATCGTTTCGCCGATCACGTTCATTTCTACCGTGCATGCGATCCGTTATGTCGGCGCTGTGCCGGTATTTGCAGATGTTGAACCAGACACGATGAATATTTCCGCGGAAGATATCGAAAGGAAAATTACAGACAAGACGAAGGCGATCATGGTTGTGCATCTGGCAGGACATCCGTGCGACATGGAGGCCATTCATTCGTTGGCGGAAGCACACGGCATTCGAGTGGTGGAGGATGCCGCGCACGCTTGCGGGGCGGAATACAAAGGAAAAAAAATCGGCACAATCAGCGATCTCACTTGTTTCAGCTTCCACGCGGTGAAAAACTTAACGTGCGGCGGTGAAGGCGGAGCGATTACTTGCAATCAAGAATGGCTGGACCGGAAGTTTCGCCAGAAAAGATGGGTGGGCATCTCTCGTGATACGTGGATGCGCTCGTCGCAGGAGAAAGTTTATGCATGGCAATATTTTGTAGATGAGCTGGGGTACAAATACCATATGAGCGACATGCAGGCTGCCATCGGACTAGTGCAATTAAAAAGATTGCCTGAACTGAATGGAAGAAGAAGAGAAATAGCGGCGCGTTATCAGCAGGAATTAAAAGACTTGCCTTGGATCGAACTTCCGCAGGAGAAAGATTACGCGAAAAGCTCTTGGCACCTGTTTCAAATCAAACTTCCTGACGAAGATGCGCGCGACCGCCTGATCGGACATTTGAAAGAACACGATATCGCTTCCGGCGTTCATTATTATCCTTGCAATCTTCATCCGTATTATATTCGTTTGAGGGCGAGTGTGCCGGTGTCCAATCAAATTTGGCGGCGCATCTTAACGCTGCCGATTCATCCAAATTTGACCGATGATGATATGGATCGAATTATAGACTGCATTCGGAAATTTCAGGTGAACATTTAAATTTCATTTTTGAAAGGGGGCGCTGATGTGATCGAAGGGAAAAATATTTATTTAAGAATGCTGGAGGAAGAAGATTTGGGGCTGGTCATGATGTGGAGAAACCAGCCCCATATTCGCAAATATTTTTTTGACAAATCGCTTCTTTCGATGAGCGGGCAAAAAATGTGGCATGAACGATATGTTGCAGATTCTGCGCGTCAAATTTTCATTGCGGTTGAGAAAGAAAGCAAGGAGCCGGCGGGCATGATCGGATTGTACGACATCGACAAGCACAACCATAAAGCCGAACTTGGATCGACCATGGTTGGAAACAAAAACATGCAGGGCAAAGGGCTGGCAACGGAAATGGTTGAGCTGCTCTTGGACTATGCTTTTGCAGATTTGAATATGAATCGAATTTATGCATATGTTCTTGACTACAATCAAGCCTCCATTCGCGTCAAAGAAAAATGCGGTTTTATAAGAGAAGGCACTTTAAAGGAAGATCATTATGCGAATGGAAAATTTTGCGATGTGCACTTATACGGAATTACGCGCAGCAGATGGTTGAGCTTAAAGTCCTGATGCCAAAGCGATTTTGAGCAAATCGATATCGAATGAGATGGAAGGGGGTAAGCACAATGTCTAAACTCATTACAGTTTTCATGCCCACTTATTCGCGCGGCTCGAGCGGACATTTGGAACGAGCGATTAAAAGTGTGCTGAGACAAACTTACCCGAATTTTGAACTTCTGATCGTAGACGATGCGTCTGTGGATGGCAGCAAAGAACTGATCGAACGTTATGTTAGAATCGATCGACGGATCAAGCACGTTCGAATGCCTAAAAATATCGGGCAGCCGGCATTGACCATGGGGATCGCTTATCAACAGTCGAAAGGAGATTATTTCACGTTTGTATACGATGATTGTGTAGTAAGCGATCAATTTTTAGCCGTTTTAATAGACAAGATGCTGAAAAATCCGAGTCTTGGCATGGCTTACGGCCAAGCGTACATTCATTGGCGCGGCGGCAGAAAATCTTTGATCGGCGCTCCGTTTGATCCGCATAATATGTCGAAAGGAAACAACCATATTCCGAACGTATCGGTCATCGTAAAAAGAGAAGTGATTGAACAAGTCGGCTGGTATGATCCCCATTTTATGCTGTCTCGTTTTTACGATTGGGATTTATGGTGCCGCATTTCCCATCATTATCGCATCGGATTTATACCAGAAATCATCGCGGAAGAATTCGGCGCTTCGTTAAACGATTCGATCGGTCACACGATGACTCTAATGCCGCATTTGATTTTGAAATATGCTAAAATTCCTCGCAATAAACTGCTCAAGCCCAACAAAATCGATCAGTATGATCCGTACAGTTTGGCTTTTTTAGATCAGATGCAATGGACAGACAAAGAGAAAAGCGACGTTTATTTTTTGTTGATGGAAAATTTAGTAAAAACACATCATGGAGATGCCATGATTCGCTTTGCAAAAACGCTTAGGAAAACAATGCCAAGACGATTGCTGCAAAATAAAATTTATGAGAAGAACAAACATTTGGATGAGGAAATGCGTTTGCTGCTTGAAAGCATGCACTTCTTCTTAAACAAAAAAGAAGATCTCATGGCCAGGCAAGCGGCGGAAAAACACAAAATGATTGCAGAATTGCAAGCCTATGTGCGCGATCTCCAAATCTATATTCAAGAGCAGCGAAAATATATTGATTACCAGCAGCAATATATCGATGAGCAGCAGCGTTGGATCGATGCAAGACAAGGGGGGTGAATCGTCCATCTAATGCAGAAAAAAGTCATGTTGTTTGCGCATGTTTGCTGCAGAGACTATATGACAGGTTCCGAGAAATATTTGTTCTGTCTCATCAAGCAATTGATTCAAGTTTTCGGTTTCCACGCTGTGCTCGTCGTGCCGAATGAAGGCATGTTATCTCGGCAGGCGCGGGCAGTCGGAGCGGATATCGTCGCTTTCTCTTTTCCAAAAACGACTGCGGTTTGGAGACCGGGCCCGCATTCGCCGGCAGTGATGCAATCCATGAGCAAAGATCCGCATCTCAATCCCCTCTTTAATCTCATCCATCAACACAGCCCTGATTTTATCATCACTAACACGTGCGTAAATCCAATGCCTGCCATGGCAGCGAAAAGAATCGGCATCCCGATTGCTTGGATCATCAGCGAAGTGATTGAGCAGACGGCGTGGACGCCGTTCAGCGTTCAGTTCATCCATCGGCATGCGGATTGGATCATCGGCATTTCCCAAACCGTGCTGCGGCCATTTCTTAAACATAAAAACATGCAAAGCAAATGTTTCATGCTGCATCCATCACTTGAAATGGACAAATGGGGACCGCCGGAATCTTGGAACAAGATAAATTTATCCCGGCGGCAGCAGTTGAATATACCTGCAGAAGCGAATGTCGTTGGCTTTGTTTCTGCAGATCTTGTTCCGCATAAAGGCTTGGATCATTTTGTAGACATGGCTCTTGAAGTTTGCCGCCATTATGCAGACGTTCATTTTGTCATTGCAGGAAATCCGACGGATGCCGCTTATTGCAGCCAATGTTTTCAAAAAATGCGTCAATCCGGGTACTGGAAAAGATTCCATATCCTCCCGTTCCAAACGAATCTGAAGCAGTTGTATGCCATGATCGATATTCTCGTCGTTCCGAGCATGATCAATGAAGGGTTTGGCATGACGGCGCTGGAAGGGATGGCCTTTGGCAAAGCTGTCGTTTCCTATCATTCCGGCGGTCTTGCAGAAATTGCCGCGCTGACCGGCAATAAAAGATGGCTTTGCAATAAAGGGAACACGGCTCAATTAGCGTCCAAAGTGCTGGCGATCTTAACGAGAGGGAAACCGTTTATGCGTTCATTCATCGAAAATAGAGAAAAAGCAGAAAGCGAATTCGGCATGAAGCGATATTTGCAGCGATTGGAACCATTGGTGCAAACGATGATGCAGGCATGGCGCCAGATCGAGCAAAAGAGAGAACAAGTCATTTCGGCTTGGCCTGACCGCGTCTTATTGAAAGGCGCCTCGACCAATGTTTATTTCATTGAAAATGGACGCAAACGTCATATACGAGATGGAGCGGATTTGTTGTTCTATAAATTCAGGCCGGAACAAATCATCGCCGTGGATGATCAAATTCTCAACATGTTTCGGACAGGAAGAGAAATTCGAAGAGACGGGCTCTTTCAATATAACAGTCCTGCCTATTTGCTCGTTAAAGGATCGGGCCCGGCTGTGTATTTATGGGAAAACGGGACGTTGTCCCCTTTTCAATCAGCTGAAGCTTTTGCCAGATTCGGCGGTCATATTTCGGAAACAGTGTCTATTCCAGATCCGATCATTTTCGCTCTGCCGAAAGGAAAAGCCATTACCGTTCGTGCCATTTTGGAACGAGGCTTAATCAATCACAAGCTGTATCTGGCGCCTAACGGCGAACGATTTTATGCGGAGAATGGAAAACTGCGAAAGATTGTGAGCGATGCGGTCATCCAGTTTTATAAGTGGACGAACAGACCTTGGATTCGATTGACGCAGCAAGAGTTTCAAAACTTGCCAAGAGGCGTTCCGCTGATCGTATAAAGCGATGGAAAAGAGGTGAATCGGTTTTGTGGGGAGGAATACAAATGATTGCTGACGGGATTTTAGTGAAAGGAAGCAGTTCATCGGTTTATTACATCGAAGACGGCAAAAAGCGGCCCGTCGCAGATGACCGTTCGTTTAATTACTACAAATTTAAATGGAACAGAGTCATTCATGTGCCGGATTCTTTCGTAAATGCTTATCCTGACGGAAGAATCATATCGAGGACGCCGCCTTTTCGTTTAAACAGTCCGGGCACTTTGCTAGTGAACGGAAAAACGATTCGAGGGGTCTTCTTGCTGCATCGAGATATTTTGTACGGTTTTCATACACAGCAAATATTTGAACGGTTCAAATACCGATTTGACGACGTTCTTACATTGCCGGATGCGATCATCTTATTTATGCGAAAGGGGCATGAAATTACTTCTCCGTTTGTTGCCGGAAAACCGTTGCCGGGGAAGCTGTTTAAAGGTCCCGACCAACAGTTTTATTATTCGGATAACGGCGTTTTGAGGCGAGTTGCCGATGAAAAAACGAAGATGTTTTATAAATGGAACGAAGCAGATGCGATTCCTTTGACAAAACAACAATGGCTCAGAGCGGAAAAAGGCGAGGTCATTGACATCGGAAGGACGTGAAAAGAGTGAAGATCATGACCGTGGTCGGCACCAGGCCGGAATTGATCCGTCTCAGCCTCATTATTCAAAAGCTGGATCAACTTGCTGACAAGCATATATTCGTCCATACCGGCCAAAACTTTACCGCGACGCTGAGCGATATATTTTTTGAACAATTGAAATTGCGGCAGCCGGACTATGTGCTGATGGACAAACATCATACGTTAGGCGAGCAGCTTTCGGTCATGTTTAAAGAAGCAGAAAGAATTATAATGAAAGAGCGGCCGGACAAAATGCTCGTATTAGGGGATACGAATTCTGCATTATGCGCCATACTGGCAGAAAGAATGGGCATTCCGGTCGTGCATATGGAAGCGGGGAATCGATGTTTTGATTTAAAGGTGCCTGAAGAAGTGAACCGAAGAGTGATCGATGCCGTATCGAGTTTTAATTTGCCTTATACGCCGCAGAGCAAGCAAAACCTCATTCGGGAAGGATTCCCCAGCAATCGCATTGTTCTCACCGGTAATCCAATTTATGAAGTGTTGCAGCACTATGAACCGGATGTGATGAACAGTTCGATTTTGGAACAATTGCAGCTGACTGAAAAACAATATTTTCTCGTAACGATTCATCGTTCTGAAAACGTAGACGATCCTGCTCAATTGGCTGAAATTGTGAAAGGATTAAGCTTGATTGCGGATGCTTTCCGCATGAGATTAATTTGCAGCACTCATCCCCGCACCTATTCCAAATTGACTAAAGAGATGCTGGATCAAGTGAATCCGCTCGTTGAATTTCATGAACCGTTCGGTTTTTTTGATTTTGTGCGTTTGGAGAAGGCAGCTTATTGCGTTCTGACAGACAGCGGCACCGTGCAGGAAGAATGCTGCATTTTTCGCGTGCCGGCAGTGACGGTGCGGACGACGACGGAACGGCCGGAAACGATCGATTGCGGAAGCAATATGCTTTCAGGGATCGACAGCAATCGCATGTTGAAAGCCGTGCAGGCGATGACGAGCTTGCCGGCGGAATGGAATTGCCCGGAAGGATATCTTGAGCCGCATGTTTCCGATACAGTCGTTAAATTTTTACTCGGACAATAAGGAGGTGAAACGGAATGCTGCCGAAAGTGTCTGTCGTGATTCCGTTTTACAATTGCCCATATGTCGGCTTGGCGTTGGAAAGCGTGCTGTATCAGACGTACCCGAATATTGAGATTATCGTCGTTGATGACGGCTCCACTGCCATGGTTGATCTTCTCAAACCGTACCTGCCGTATATACGGTATATTCGGAAGCCGAACGGCGGCACCGCGTCGGCTTTGAATGCCGGAATCAAGCAAGCTGCCGGAGAATACATCGCTTGGCTGAGCGCGGACGATCTTTTTTATGCGACGAAAATTGCGCGGCAAATGACATTTATGTTGAAGAGAAAGGCTAAGTTCAGTTTTACTGATTTTAACATATACATTCAAGAACATCATACGGTTGCCCATCGGGATTTGCCGGTGATTTCCGATTACCAGCAATTTGCAAAACGTTTTATCGATGAATGCCCTATTAACGGCTGTACTGTAATCATGAAAAAGGAATTGCTGGATCGAATTGGATTATTCGATGAATCATTGCCTTACACGCATGATTATGATTTGTGGGTTCGAATCTTGCTCAGCGGCTGCCGCATGCATTTTCTTAAAGAATACCTTACTTTGTATCGATATCACCCGGATATGGGCAGCAGAAAATATAGCGCAGAACAAATGGCGGAGTTTGAACGCACCAAACAAAAATACCGAGCCGAATTGCTTCATTTTATGCGATTTCGAACTTATGACAAGTAAATGAAAAAAGATTGCTCCTGAGCTTGAGCAATCTTTTTTTGCGTGCTTTTCCAACATTACAATAATTCGATATGAGACAACCGCCCGCCCTGAACGACGACGTTCGGGATGTAAGGACTTCTCCATCTGCGGATCGTTTCTGCAGCGATGCGCGTGACATGTGAACGACTCGCAGCGCTTTCCGCCTCACTGGAAATCACTCTTTGGTGGTAAAGCGGCAGGGGGATGTGGTGAAATTGAAAAAGTTCAGCCAATCGAAGCATCATCTTGAAATCGGCTGCCGTTTCCGTTTCGTTGTGCTCCGCTTTAACCCAGCCGTCAATCGCTTTCAATGAGTAAGCTCGGTACAGCCTCGGATAAGGCATGTGCAAGTTGGCAAGCGCATCGTATCGGTTTTTGATCGTTCTTTCGTGATGCACCGGTCCTTCAATCAATTGCCCCCCCGCATCGTGCCATATTTTTTTGTTTGCATAAGCGAAAGCTGTGTTCTCTGGCAGCTGATCCATATGGTTAACCATGATCTCCAGCGTTTGCGGATCGATCCAATCTTTTCCGTTTAATTCAAGGACATATTCTCCGAGCACGTAGTTCAATCCTAAGTTCATAACGTCGGCTTTTCCTCTTGTTTTGTCCAATTTAATGGGCATCATTCTGGAATCAGAAAGCCGATGAATCGGAATGAAAGAATTGTCGGTTGAAGCATCATCGATGACAACAAGATGGAAATTGGTTAAAGTTTGGTTCAGCACGCTTTGAACGGTTTGGGAAATATGTTTGCTTTCGTTGTGCAGCCTCAGTAAAACAGTCACTTTCGGAATGTCGCCAAATGCTTTGCGCAGATCAGCGCTGGCCTTCATGCTGTGAATGTACAATTGTTCTGCCCCGGTTTTTATCGTCAGAGAGTTTTCGTTGTTTATGCGATATTCAAACAAATATTCATCGACGAACAATATATCTCCTGTTCGCAGCAGACGCATCCAAAATTCATAATCCGCCACTGCCCCGTATCTGGGATTATACATGCCGGCTTTAATGAAAGCTTCTTTCCTGAAAAGGTGCGATACCCCAATAAAATTAACTTGCATGATATCTTCTTTTTTTCGGATCATAAAATTTCGCAGCGTTTTTAGATACTCTGGGGAGCGATTGATCGGCGCTCCGTTTTGATCAATATGAAAGTAAAGTGAATAGGCAGCAACAACATTTTTTGGCGCAGTTTCCATTACGGTAACTAATCGTTCCAAATAGTTTGGCAGAGGCCTGTCATCACTTGACACCCAAGTGAAATAAGCGCACTCGTTAAGTCTTGAGAAACCTTCGTTCAAGGCATAGGAAAAACCTTTGTTTTCTTTTAAATGCACAATTTCATATGGGACGGTCAGCATTTTAGCCGCAGCATGGATGGCACGCACCGTTGCTTGATTCGGTCCGTCCAGCACGATCATCAGTTTAAAATTGCGGTACGTCTGCGCCTGCACAGCTCTGATGCATTCGTAAATATACTTCGGTTTTTGATTGTAGACAGGCAAAGTAATGCCTACTTTCATCTGATATTGCCCCTTTCTTATTTTTACTAGTATATTCATGCTTGCTAGTTTTGAAAGGGCGGAAAGAGAAGGTGAATAAAGGCGCATGAGGGGGTTCAGCAGTCGTTACCATTCAGCCGAGCCGTTAATATACTGTCCTATGATAGATATTCAATTAGTCGTTTGCCTGCTTAATAGGAGCGAAATATAACGACTGGGAGGGACAATCATGTTTGCGAATGCGTCAATCTTGGTGACTGGCGGAACCGGGTCATGGGGGCACGAACTGATTCAGCAATTGCTCGAAAGAAATCCTAAGAAAATCATCGTGTTTTCCCGCAATGAGTCGAAACAAGTGGCCATGCAGCGAAAATTTGACGATGATCGGCTGGTCTTCCACATTGGAGATATCCGAGATAAAGAATCGTTGTCTGCTGCGTGCCGCAACGTCGATTATATTTTTCATTTAGCGGCATTAAAACATGTTCATATATGCGAAGACCAGCCGTACGAAGCGTTGAAAACAAATGTCATCGGAACGCAGAACGTCATTGAAGCAGCGATCGAACGCAAGGTCAAAAAAGTGGTCTATATTTCTACGGATAAAGCGGCAAATCCGTCCAACTTCTACGGCATGACGAAAGCGATCGGTGAAAAACTGATCGTTTATGCGAACATGCTGATGGAATCAGAAACTACTTTCGTTTGCGTCAGAGGGGGAAACGTGCTCGGAACGAGCGAAAGCGTCATTCATTTGTTCATGCGGCAAATGAAGGAAAAAAATGAGATTTCCATTACTGATTATAGGATGACGCGTTTTTTTATGACGATTCACGATGCTATTTCTTTGCTGTTTAAAGCAACGGAAAAGAGCAAGGGCGGAGAAATATTTGTGATGGCCATGCCGGCTTGCAGAATTATTGATTTAGCCGAAGTGCTTGTGGAGTCGATGGGGAAAACGGGTGTTGCATTTAAAGAAATCGGCATACGTCCTGGAGAAAAAATCCATGAAATATTGTTTTCGGAAAACGAACAAGCTTATACGATCGTTTATGACGATGAATATTTTGTCATTCTTCCTTCGACCCAATCTCCCGAATTAAAGGCCGCTTACAGCCATTATCCGAAAGTAAAAATGAAAAATTATATTTCCAGCGATGCGCTCATGTCTAAAGAAGAGATCAAACAATTGCTGAAACAGGGCGGTTTTTTGCAATGAAATTGCTCATTATCGGCGGCAACGGGATGGCCGGTCACATGATGGTCGATTATTTTCGAAAACAGACCGACTATGCTGTTTTTTACACGACGCGAAATCCAAAAGAAAAAAGCGGGTTATATTTAGACGCCAGAGATACGAAGATGATCAATGATGTGATCAAATTAGTTCACCCTGACATCGTCATTAACTGCATCGGCATTCTGAATCAGCATGCTAAAGCGAAGATTTTGGAAGCGTACTGGATCAATTCTTATTTTCCGCGTTATTTAAAAGAAGCGCTGGACAGAGTGAACAACGGAAAACTGATCCATATCAGCACAGATTGTGTCTTTTCAGGGGAAAGAGGAAATTATTCGGAACAAGATGTGCCGGATGGAACATCGGTGTATGCAAGAACAAAAGCGCTTGGAGAAGTCGCGGAGCACCCTCATCTCACGATTCGAACGTCGATTGTCGGCCCGGAAAAAAGGGAGAACGGAATCGGATTGTTTCGATGGTTCATGCAGCAGAAAGGAACGGTTCTCGGGTATGAAAACGTGATTTGGAACGGGGTGACGACATTGGAGCTTGCGAAAGCGATCCATTACGCCATCAATTGCGGAACCAGCGGTTTGCTTCATCTCCACGCACCGGAAAAGATCAGCAAATACCGATTGCTCAAGCTTTTTCAAAAATATTTTCAACATCAAGTGAACATTAAGGCAGACGGAGCCGTGCGCCAAGATCGAACGTTAACGAGCACAAGAACTGATTTTCATTATAAAGTTCCTGATTACGAAACGATGATCAGGGATTTAAGAAATTGGATGTGCTCGCAATGAAGCCGTGCATCGTCATTACTGGAGCAAATGGATTTACCGGCCAGCACGCATGCCGGCATTTTGCAGAAAGAGAGATGCGGGTTGTCGCTGTGATGCGAAATCGAAATGACGCGATGTTGGACCATATGGCAAGCGTAGAGATTTGCTGCGCTGATTTAACGGACAAGGTACAAGTCAAAGAGATCGTTCGCGCGCATCAGCCGGATTACGTCCTTCATTTAGCCGGTAAAAATGATGTCAAAGGTTCATGGGAAGATCCCGTGCTTTACATGGAATCGAATCTAATGTCCACATTGTATTTGCTGGATGCCTTGCGCTCGGAGAAACTTGCCGCCTGCCGTATGTTAATTGCAGGTTCCAGCTTGAACTTCACGCTTTCTGAAACGCCAAATCCGCCGCATCCTTACAGTTTCAGCAAAACGTTCCAAACCGCTGCGGCCAAATGCTGGCATGTTTTGTTCGAGCAGCCTGTGTTGATTGCAGAGCCCTCCAATTTAGTAGGTCCAGGTCCTTCAAACGGATTTTGCGGTCTGCTTGCCCAATATATCGCGGATATTGAAAAAGGAAAAAAGCGAGATCCGTTCATTGTGACTTCATCAGAAGAAAAAAGAGATTTTATAGACGTTCGAGATGTTGTGAACGCATATGAACAAATTTTGCTTCATGGACGGCCCGGCGCTGTTTATCCGATTGGCTCCGGGAAGCTTCGCTCATTGGGAGAAGCTGCTGCCGTATTAAAAAAGTTGGCGAAATGCGATGTTGCATTGCAAATTCGAAGCGAGGAGGCCAAGTCGAGCGTGCAGCCGGCAGTTTTGAACGAAATTCATGCGCTTGGCTGGCGGCAGCAGATATCATTCCAGCAATCCATGGAAGCTGCTCTTCATTATTTTCGTTCGCAGGTTTGAAGATTATTGGAGGTGAGCAATATGCCGATTTCCCATTGGAAAAATATTACGTATTGCATC
>CALKAN010000135.1 GCA_937983035.1 uncultured Paenibacillaceae bacterium
ACATCGCGAGACTGCCAAGGGCGGATTGGCGCAAACGCCGACCGGGATGCAAATTATGGCGGATTTAAAGAAACAATGGGAAAAAAATGAGGTTTAAGCCGAAAGGAGGACGCAGCAATGGTTTATAAAACAGCGATTATCGGTGCAGGCATCATCGCGCAAAATCATCTGAAAGCCATTTTCGAAATGCAGCCGCTGAAGGCAGCGGCGATCGCCGACATTGCACTGGAACGTGCTGAAGAGGCTGCGTCTCAATATGGCATCCGAGCATATGCAGATTATAAAGAAATGATCGAACGCGAAAAGCCGGATATCGCCGTGATTACGCTGCCTCATTATTTGCATCGGGAGGCAGCAGTGTTTTGCTCTGAAGCAGGATGTCATGTGATGTTGGAAAAGCCGATGGCTCTTTCCGTGCAAGAGTGCGATGAAATGATAGAAGCGGCGGAAAGAAACAACATTCAACTGATGGTCGGCCACACGCAGCATTATTTCACGGCGAATCGGCGGGCTAAACAGTTGATTGAACAAGAAGATTTGGGAACATTAGTCATGATCAATGACGCCCGTCACGTGAACTATTATGCAAGCAGCCGCCCGCAATGGTTTTTGGAGAAGGAAAAGTCCGGAGGCGGCATTATGATGAATTTAGGATCTCATTCGATTGACAGGATCCAATGGATCACAGGACGCCGCATTGCGAAAATTCGTTCTTATTTGAGTTTTTACGGCGACCGCGGCGATGTTGAAGGCAGCGGTCTTCTTCTCATGGAGACGGCTGACGGCGTTCCTGCAACAGCGGCTCAGTCCGGCTATGACGGGTATGTGAAGAATGAAATAGAGATCATTTTCACAAAAGGCAAGCTGAAGATCGATAACAGCAAGCGTCTTTGGGTCAGCAGAGGCCGAGAATTGGAAGAAGCGGCAGCGCCGCAGACGGAAGCGCCGTTTGTGCTGCAATATAAAGAATTGATCGGAGCCATCAGAGGAGAGCGGCCGCTGGAAAGCGACGGCTATTATGGCAGAACGGTCATTCAAGCGATTGAAGCGCTGTACCGTTCGCACGAAACAGGGGATTTTGTTCGTGTAGGTGACAGTCCGGAAATATAACCGAAAACTCTGTTCAAAGGGGGGAGAACAATGAATGAGCTGTTGAAAGCAGCAACAGAAATTGAACCTTTTCTCATTGATTTTCGCAGAGATTTGCATCAATATCCCGAACTGAGCTTGGAAGAAAAAGAAACATCCGCCAAAGTGGCGCGTGAACTGGAGAA
>CALKAN010000136.1 GCA_937983035.1 uncultured Paenibacillaceae bacterium
CCAACAACTCAATCCCGTTCCACAGCGTTTCGGCAGACCCGGCCAGAAGCAAAACCGTAAGAGACAAGCTCGCCCGGAAAGATGAAGAAGGATGCGCCTGCGCTCAGAGGATACGTTTTGCCTCTGCAGGAAAATTCTCCTTTGCCTGAAACGACATAATGAATCAGAAAATAATCTAATAATTGCGGGCCAACGGCATGTTTAGGCTCGGTTTGGGATCTGCCGGCAAACAACACGTTTAAATCATCTTGGCTGGGATACGGGTTTACAGCCACTGTATAACTCGTCGTGAGCACAGCTGTTCATCATCTCCATTGCTTAAAATTAGAGCATCTGCTGCATGATCGTTGAATGATGCATAACTACAACATACATAACAGTGAAGGCGGGATGCGCGATGAAACATTCCACATGGCGAAAACTGATGCTGGAGCACGGATTATACTTGTCATGGTTCGTATCGATGATCGCAGTGCTCGGCAGCTTATATTTTTCTGAAATACGTAAATTTATTCCATGCAATTTATGCTGGTATCAACGCATTTTCATGTATCCGCTTGTCATATTGCTTGGGATGGCCGCCGTTCGCAGAGATTACCGGCAAGCGCATTATGTGCTGCCTCTCGCCGCGATCGGCTGGTTGATCTCCCTTATACATTATTTAATGCAAAAAACGAATTTGTTTCAAGCGGTTGAAAATGCGGCATGCGGCATTGTGCCGTGTTCAGGGCAGTATATCAACGTATTTGGATTTATTACGATCCCATTTTTGGCATTTATCGCTTTTTCTATCATTATTGTATTGCAAGTTTGCATTTTGCGGGCATCTTCCAAGAAATAAAACTACAAAAATCCATATAAAAGTGTTTTCATTCCATATGATCTGCTGCAAATGTGTTCTATAGTAAAGTCAAACAACCCAAATTGGAGGTTTATCTCATGTCGAAAATCACTTTCTTAGGAGCTGGCAGCACAGTTTTTGCTAAGAATGTTTTGGGAGATACAATGATGACGCCCGCATTGCAAGGGTTTGAATTAGCCCTTTTTGACATCGATCATGAGCGGTTGAAAGATTCGGAGAAGATGTTGAACAACATTAAGGAAACGCTGGGCAGCACATGCCGCATTAAAGCGTACACAGACCGCAAAGAAGCGCTGCGCGGGGCAAAATACGTCGTCAATGCCATCCAAGTTGGCGGATATGATCCATGCACGATTACAGATTTTGAAATTCCGAAGAAATACGGGTTGAGACAGACGATCGGCGATACGGTCGGGATCGGCGGCATCTTCAGAAACTTGCGCACGATTCCGGTGATGCTTGACTTTGCGAGAGACATTAATGAAGTTTGTCCGGATGCGCTGTTTTTAAACTACACGAATCCGATGGCTGTGTTGACGAATGTCATGATTACTCACGGCGGAGTCAATACCGTAGGTTTGTGCCACAGCGTGCAAGTTTGCGTGCCGCGCTTGTTCCGCGATCTCGGCATGGATCCCGAGGGCGTAAAATATAAAATCGCAGGAATCAACCATATGGCGTGGCTGTTGGAAGTTACGAAAGACGGAGTGGACTTGTATCCGGAGATTAAAAGACGCGCCAAGGAAAAACAGAAGGAAAAGCATCACGACATGGTTCGTTATGAATTGATGCTTCGCTTTGGCTACTATGTCACGGAATCTTCGGAACATAATGCTGAATATCATCCTTATTTCATCAAGCGCAATTATCCGGAGTTGATCGAACGTTTCAACATTCCGCTGGACGAATATCCGAGACGCTGCGTCAATCAAATTGAAAGATGGAAAACGATGCGGGAAGAATTGGTTAACAATAAAAAATTAGAGCATAAGCGTTCCAATGAATATGCATCGCGCATCTTTGAAGCGATTGAGACGAATCAGCCGTTTACGATTGGCGGAAATGTGATGAATACGGGGTTAATCACGAATTTGCCGCGCGAGGCATGCGTAGAAGTCACTTGCCTTGTCGACGCCAACGGCATTACCCCGACGTACGTGGGCGATTTGCCGCCTCAATTAGCTGCATTGAACCGCACGAATATCAATACCCAGCTGTTAACGATTGAAGCAGCGATTACTCGGAAAAAAGAACATATTTACCATGCAGCATTGCTCGATCCGCATACATCTGCTGAGCTTTCAATCGACGATATTGTTGCCATGTGCGATGAGTTAATCGAAGCTCACGGCGACTGGCTTCCAAAGTTTCATTGATTTATATGGAAGCAATGATATATAATAATTAATGATTGGAATTTGCATGAACGAACCTCTGCGAAACGAATCGCAGGGGTTTATTTGTTTAGGTTGATCGTTTAATGTGGGAATGGTCCAGGTAACATTTCATAGAAAGACAACATATCTTAACATAGTACGGGAGCGTTCCAACGCTTCACAGCATTCATTCAAATCAGAAAGGGAAGCGATGAATCGTGCAGCAGGCCATAGCCATACTGGATTCAGGCGTCGGAGGATTAACGGTAGTCAAAGAAGTGATGCGTCAGCTTCCAAATGAGAAAATCATTTACTTTGGTGATACTGCCAGAGCTCCTTACGGGCCTAGAACATCTCAGGAAGTCATTTTATTCACTGAACAAATTGTCAACTTTCTTACACGAATGAATCCGAAAATGATCGTCATCGCATGCAATACGGCAACCGCCGCTGCATTAGACGTGAT
This sequence comes from uncultured Paenibacillaceae bacterium, assembly GCA_937983035.1. GTDB lineage: Bacteria > Bacillota > Bacilli > Paenibacillales > CALAME01 > CALKAN01. The sequence goes on from CALKAN010000136.1 coordinate 2,705, forward strand.
TCGTTCCAAGGCTGAAATTCCCGTGCTCGGAGTCGTTCATCCCGGAGCAAGAGCAGCGATCAAGAAAACAAGCACAGGCATTGTTGGAGTGATCGGCACTGAAGGAACGATTCGAAGCGGCGCATATGAAAAAGCACTCAGCGAAATTCGTCCGGGCATACAAGTTTACAGCAAAGCTTGCCCGCAATTTGTCCCGCTCGTCGAGCAAGGACTGTATCGATCAGCCAGAGCGAGAACTGTCGTTCACGCCTCTTTGGCAAGTTTTCGCCAAATTGCGATTGATTGCTTAATTTTAGGATGCACGCATTATCCGTTTTTGGCTCAACTCATTACAGAAGCATTGGGAGAAGACATTGCGCTTATTAATTCTGCCGAAGAGACGGTGCGCGAAATCAAAGCAGTGCTTGAACAAATGAACCAGCTGTTTGTCGATCAGCGCAAAGAAGAACATGAATTTTATTGCAGCGGCAATCAAGCGATATTCAGCAAGATCGCTGGCCAGTGGCTGAACTGCTCTCTGCAGGTCAAACAGGCCGGCTTGGAAGCAAGCAAGCAGATTGGCTGGCTGAGCGAGCATAGATCAGTCAATTGATCAACGGAAACTCCAGCAGCGGAAATATATACGGCAGCGACTTAAAGGCGAAAGTCCAAACCGCTTTGAAGAAGTAGTTGGTATGACGTGAAAATGGTGATGATTGACCCTCTTCACGGAGGACACGATCCTGGCGCCGCAGATGGTGATTTAATCGAGCAACATTT
>CALKAN010000137.1 GCA_937983035.1 uncultured Paenibacillaceae bacterium
TTGGGGAAATAAGCGTCTGCATCAGAAGGAGGGTGAATGCACTTGAGTTTCATTGGTGGAAAATACGATGTGATCGTAATTGGAGCAGGTCATGCTGGCTGCGAAGCAGCGTTGGCAACGGCTCGCATGGGCTGCAATACTTTGCTGTTAACGATCAATCTGGATATGGTCGCATTTTTGCCTTGCAATCCGTCGCTTGGCGGGCCGGCTAAAGGGCACGTGATTCGCGAGGTGGATGCACTCGGCGGGCAAATGGGCAAGAACATCGACCAAACGTATATTCAAATGAGGATGCTGAATACGGGGAAAGGGCCTGCAGTGCAAGCTTTGCGGGCGCAAGCGGATAAATTTTTATATTCCAAAAACATGAAAGAGACTTTGGAGAGAACGGAAAATTTGACTTTAAGGCAAGCGATGGTAGAGGACTTCATCGTTGAAGACGGAGTCTGCAAAGGGGTCATTACCCAATCCGGCGCCATTTATGAAGGCAAAGCCGTTGTGTTGACAACAGGCACTTATTTGCGCGGCAAAGTAATCGTAGGCGAGCTGATGTATGAGAGCGGACCGAACAACCAGCAGCCGTCGATCAAACTTTCGGACAGTTTGAAAAGACTCGGTTTTGAATTAGCTCGGTTTAAAACGGGCACGCCGCCTCGCATTCATCGTGATTCCATCGATTTTTCAAAAACAGAAATTCAGCCCGGAGACGAAAATCCGAAATTTTTTTCTTATGAAACGACGGAAGAACCGCCGTGGGAACAGATGCCTTGCTGGCTGACATACACTTCGACGGAGACGCATGAAATTATATTGGAAAACTTGCACCGGGCACCGATGTTTTCGGGAGCGATCGAAGGAACGGGCGCCCGTTATTGTCCATCCATTGAAGACAAAGTCGTGCGTTTCAGCGACAAACCGAGACATCAAATTTTCTTGGAGCCGGAAGGCAGAGAAACAGCAGAATATTATGTGCAAGGACTGTCAACCAGCATGCCTGAAGAAGTGCAGCTGAGACTGCTTCGTTCGGTGCCTGGATTGGAAAAAGCCAAATTGATGCGCACCGGTTACGCCATTGAGTATGATGTGATTATTCCAACTCAATTATGGCCGACGCTGGAAACGAAATTGGTGAAAAATTTATATACGGCCGGGCAAATTAACGGAACTTCTGGATATGAGGAAGCGGCTGCGCAAGGAATCATTGCAGGCATCAATGCAGCTTGCCGCGTATTAGACCGGGAAGAAGTTGTATTGAGCCGCTCTGACGGCTATATCGGCGTATTGATCGACGATTTGGTGACGAAAGGAACGAACGAACCTTACCGTTTGTTGACTTCGCGTGCGGAATATCGTTTGCTGCTCAGACATGACAATGCTGATTTGCGCTTGACGGAGATTGGATATAAGGTTGGATTGATCAGCGAAGAGCGTTATCAAAAGTTTTTGAAAAAGAAACAGATGATTGAAGATGAAATTAAGCGCTTAGAGGAAACGAAAGTAAAACCGACTCCTGAAGTTCAAAGCATGCTTGAACAAGCAGGGACGGCTCCATTGCAAAATGCTGTTGCATTAGCCAGTTTGTTAAGGCGCCCTCAAGTTCATTACAATATGATCGAACAATTGTCTCCTCCGCCGGAACTTTTGCCTCCTGAAGTGAAAGAACAGGTGGAAATTCAATTGAAATACGCAGGTTATATCGAAAAGCAATTGCTGCAAGTTGAAAAAATGCAAAAGATGGAGAAGAAGAGAATCCCCAGCGACATTGACTACAATGATGTGAAAGGATTAGCTTCAGAAGCAAGGCAGAAACTATCCGAAATCAGGCCGATATCGATCGGGCAGGCATCGCGGATTTCCGGCGTGAATCCTTCTGACATTTCAATTTTGCTCGTGTATTTAGAACATTATAACCGAGTAGTGGCAACGAGAGGTTCCTAATGGAAAATTTACATGAACAATGGTTAAGTGATTTAAAGCATAATGGGATCGATTTGACGCAAGAACAACTGGAACAATTTGAAATCTACTATGAACTTCTAGTGGATTGGAATCAGCGCGTGAATTTAACGGCGATCACAGATAGAGAACAAGTGTTTTATAAACACTTTTTTGATTCTTTGTCATTATCGTTCTGCGTTTCGTTGGAAAACGAAGTGAAATTGGCGGACATCGGGTCAGGTGCAGGCTTTCCCGGTGTTCCGCTGGCTATTGCATTTCCAAATATAAAAGTTACCATTGTTGATTCGCTGCAAAAACGGATTACGTTTCTTGAGCATTTAATTGAACGATTAAATTTGAAACATGTGCAATGCATACACGGAAGGGCAGAAGAAATCGGCAGAAACGAAAACTATCGAGAGCAGTTTAATCTCGTGACTGCCAGAGCAGTTGCTCGTCTTCAGGTATTGAATGAGTATTGCTTGCCTTTTGTGAAAGTCGGCGGTCTTTTTGCCGCGATGAAAGCTGTTGATGTGAAAAAAGAAATAGTGGAAGCGAGTCGAAGCTTGCAGCTATTAGGCGGAAAAATGGAAAGAACTTATCAATTTCAGCTTCCTTTTGAACAAGCGAGAAGAGAAATTGTTGTCGTAAAAAAGATAAAGCCTACGCCAAAAAAATATCCAAGAAAACCTGGAATGCCTGCGAAACAGCCGTTGTAAAATGTTTCACGTGGAACATTGAGGCGCAATTTGTCATTTTTAAAAAGAAGGATTATGAAGTTTTTTGGAGAATAAATTTCAATAACTGTAATTGACGGATCACTTCCAGGTGTCAATAGTGAGATAGGTGGTATTGGGATGAGGGATCAACTTTCTAGAATGTTTGGATTCGCAGAAAAGCATGATCTGGATGAAGTCAAAAACATACCGATTGATCGCATCGTACCAAGTCCGTATCAGCCTCGTGAAATTTTTGAAGATGATCGGATCGATGAACTCTGTCAAACGATTCGGACTCATGGAGTAATTCAGCCGATCGTCGTTCGGGTTAAAGGTGATCTTTACGAAATCATTGCAGGTGAACGAAGATATCGTGCCGTAAAAAAGTTAGAAATGGAAACGATACCTGCGATTATTCGTGATTTCAATGATTCTCAAGCAGCATCCATAGCATTGATAGAAAATTTGCAAAGAGAAGGATTAACGTCGATCGAAGAGGCGAATGCCTATCAACGATTGATCGACATGCATCAATTAACGCAAGAAAGTCTCGCGCAAAGGATCGGAAAAAGTCAATCTACGATTGCCAATAAGATTCGATTGCTTCATTTGTCCGAGCCAGTAAAGGAAGCGTTGCTGCATCGCAAAATTACGGAACGGCATGCACGGGCATTGTTAGCCTTGCGCAGCGAAGAATTAGAGAAAAAAGTGTTGGACGAGATTTTAACGAAAGAGTTAAATGTAAAGCAGACTGAAGCGCGTGTGAAACTTTTGCTTGAAAACAACCAAAAGAAGAAACCGAAACGAGTATCGTTTTCAAAAGATGTTCGCTTAGCGTTAAATACGATTCGGCAATCTGTCAACATGGTCGTCGATTCCGGCATGAAAATCCAAACGGAAGAAAAGGATCATGAGGATTACTATGAAATTTCTATCCGCATTCCAAAGAAGTAGAATCTAAATGTTTATTTATTCATCATACATTGATTGTTTTTTCGTTCGAAACAGGGCATCGCTCTCATATTTACGTCGTTTGAAAACACTGATTCGAAGTTCACGTGCTTTTTTTGTTTATAAAAAAATAAAATTCATACTTATTTGGCGTTGCTGTTTTTTGATATGATGGTAGTAGCTGTACATACGTTGCTGCCATGTTTTTTTGTTTTTAATATTCATTTATTTCGCCATCCGAATAAGTAAGTTTTGAAGATCGAATGGAGTGAAATGATATTGTCTAAAATTATTGCGATTACAAACCAAAAGGGGGGAGTGGGCAAAACAACCACTTCTGTCAATTTGGGCGCCGCTTTAGCATCCCTCGGCAAGAAAGTATTGCTCGTTGACATTGATCCGCAAGGGAACACAACGAGCGGGATTGGGATTAATAAAGCGGATGTGGAATATTGCATTTATGATGTCATTATTAACGATGTTGATCCTAAAGATGCGATGATGCAAACGAACATCGATAATTTATATATTATTCCTGCTACGATTCAGTTAGCAGGCGCGGAAATAGAATTGGTCCCTACGATCTCAAGAGAAGTTCGGTTGAAGAGATCGCTGCAATTGATCAGCCACATGTTTGATTATATTTTGATCGATTGCCCTCCCTCCTTAGGCATTCTTACGGTAAATTCCTTGACCGCTGCGGATTCAGTGATTATACCAATTCAATGCGAGTATTACGCATTGGAAGGTTTGAGCCAATTGTTGAATACGGTTCGGTTAGTGCAGAAGCATCTAAATACTAATTTGGCGATCGAAGGAGTTTTGCTGACGATGCTCGATGCCCGAACGAATTTAGGCATTCAAGTGATCGAGGAAGTGAAGAAATATTTTCAAGATAAAGTATACAAAACGATTATTCCAAGAAATGTGCGGTTAAGCGAGGCGCCCAGCCATGGACAATCCATCATTACTTATGATCCAAAATCTAGAGGTTCTGAAGTGTATATGGAACTGGCAAAGGAAGTGATGATCAGTGAGTAGGAGACTCGGGAGAGGATTAGACGCATTGCTGCCTTCATTGGATGTGGATGAAAATGATAAAGTACAGCACATTGAGCTTTCAAAAATAAGAGCAAATCCTTATCAACCGAGGAAACAATTTGATGATGAAAGCATCCAAGAACTTGCAGCTTCCATCAGCGAACATGGCGTGATTCAACCGATTATCGTGCGTTCAGTCCTTAGAGGATATGAGATTGTTGCAGGAGAAAGAAGATGGCGCGCCGCTCAACGATGCAAATTAGAAACGATTCCGGCAGTCGTTCGAGATTTTACGGATCAACAAGTGATGGAAATTGCGCTGATTGAAAATTTACAGAGGGAAGATTTGAATGCAATCGAAATTGCGACTGCTTATCAATCATTAATCGATCAATTTTCTTTGACGCAAGAAGAACTTTCGCTTAAAGTGGGCAAATCGAGATCGCATATTGCTAATTTTTTGCGGTTATTGCAATTGCCGGAAAAGATTAAGGAATATGTTTCACGTGGAACATTATCGATGGGGCATGCGAGAGCGATCGTTGGCATAGAAAGTGATCAAAAACGGCTTGAAATGGCAGAGTTAACATTAAAGAACGGATGGAGCGTAAGGGAGTTAGAGAATGCGATCCAGCAGCTGGCGGAATCAGAAAAGAAGAAAAACAAGAAAAAAGAAACGGTTAAAGATCCGTTTATCCATCATATCGAAGACAACTTGAGAAATCGCTATCAAACTACGGTAAAAATAAAAAAGAAAAATGATAGAGGCAAAATTGAGATTATGTTTTATTCCAATGAAGATTTAGAGCGTTTGCTGACCTTATTGCAAGGGGAAGAATCTTAAGTCATACAGAAAAAATGTTAAGCACACCGAATGCAGGAAAAGCAGGTGGTGTGCTTTCATTGTCATCTGGGTAAATCCATTAGAAGAGGAGTGAACTCATGGGCGTAAAATATTTTGACCACGCTGCTTCTTCTTGGCCAAAACCTCCTGCTGTCATTGAAGCGATGAAAACGGCGATTGCTGAATATTCCGCAAATCCAGGCAGAGGAAGCCATCAAATGGCCGTTCAAGCGAGCCGGGTATTATTTGAAACTCGAACGCTTCTGGCAAAATTGTTTCATATTCAAAATCCGAATGATATTGCTTTTTCTTGGAATACGACTTCTGCGTTGAATTTAGCGATTAAAGGTTTCTTGCGTGAAAATGATCATGTCATATGCACGAATATTGAGCATAATTCCGTGAGAAGACCGCTCGAATATTTGAAGCGCGCCAAAAATGTCAAAGTGACTTATTTAGAGGCTGATGAAAAAGGAAATATAGCAGAACAAACGTTGGAACGTGCCTTTACATCTGAGACGCGATTGCTTATTATCAATCATAGTTCGAATTTGTTAGGAAACATATTGCCGATTGAACAGATGTGCAAGATGGCAAAAGAAAGAGGAGTGCATACATTAATCGATGCTGCTCAGACAGCCGGCACGATCCCGATTGATGTTGAAAAAATGCACATTGATATGCTGGCATTTCCAGGTCATAAAGGTCTGCTTGGACCGCAAGGAACAGGCGGGCTGTATATTCATCCGGACATCGACTTGGAACCGCTTCTTCATGGAGGAACAGGCAGTCAATCAGAAGAAATTGAACAGCCTGCTGTTCGTCCGGATCGCTATGAGGCCGGAACGCTTAACACAACCGGCATAGCCGGTCTAAAAGCAGCTGTTGAGTTTATATTAGAAGAGACGCCGGAAAAAATACATGCGAAAGAATGGAAGTTAACTCAACAAATCATGAAAGGCTTGCAAGAAATCGGCGGAATCAACATATTAGGGCCAGAGTTGGGCGAAGACAGGACCGGCATTGTTTCGTTTACGATGGATGGCATGGATGCTTCCGAAGTTGCTTTTATATTGGATCAAAGTTTTCAAATTGCGGTGCGAGCCGGGTATCATTGCAGCCCGTTGGCGCATGAAACGGCCGGCACATATGATCAGGGCGCCGTTCGAGCGAGTGTTGGGTATTTTACGACAGAGGAAGAAGTGAACGAGTTGTTAAATGCGCTCGAACTGATCAAAAATAATTACTAATTCATCGGGTCAGATGCCACAGATTTTCCGAGCTCTCGGAATGCAGTCGAAATCGACGCAGAAATCACTTCGGCCATGTTCATAACGAGGTTGAGCCGCGTATTTTGCAGCACGAAATATTCCATGAAACCGCCAACGTTTACGACTCCTGTTATGTGCATGTTGCCGACTGACGGCAGCGTCTTTTTAACTCCTGCTCCTGGTTTCAGCGGTCCTTCACAAATTTGAATTTGTCCTATGCTGTCCAATTGACCGAGGCAAGCGTCGATGGCTACAATAAACGGTTCATTGTGCATCGTTTGAATCAAATTGATTTTTTCTTCAAGATTGACGGCATGAACAGGTTCGTCCAAGGTGCCGTAAACATGATGAATTCGGCGTTTGTTTTCCATCAGTTTCGTTCCAACAAGAGGTCCCAGAGCATCTCCAGTGGAGCGGTCGGTTCCGATGCAAAGGATGACGATGTCTTTGTATCGCGGTATAGAAAGCCAATGTTGGTATAATTGATGGCTCAGTTTAACAATGCTGTTTGCTTCATTGTAGAGCACTTTATATTTATCCGTATGATGATTGGAAGATGGAAAAGATAGATTCATGGCGCTTGCCTCCGTGTTTTTTCTATCAAGATTGGTACTAGTATACGGATGCAGGGCAGAAATTATACATTCATTCAATATAAAATCAATGAGTAAAAATGATGAAAAACTTTTCGGCAAAATGAGACTGCATGATTTATCAGGAGAAGGAAGGGGAGCCGACTAAGTGATGCTGATTGCGTTTGATTCAACCCAACAAGCGCTGCGTGCTGAAATGCTGCTGGAATATGCAGACATCGAGATTGACATTCGTCCTACGCCAAAACAAATTACGGCAGGTTGTGCTTTGTCTATTGAATTTGACGATGAGGCGTTGAATCAAGTATGTGAGATCATTCAGATGGAAAAGGTAGAAATACGCGGGATCTTTGAATGCAGAGACGATGAGTATGTGCAGATTAATCTATAAAATGCGAGCAAGTTATCTTTTTCTATCAATTCGGCCATCCGATGGGTGATTCCATACATCAGTAAAAAAGCGAGGGTGAGAAAATGACCGAACGAAAACAATACCAATTGCACGATATTGTTGAAATGAAAAAACAGCATCCTTGCGGCACGAACGCCATGCGCATCATACGCATGGGCATGGATATTCGCATTAAATGCGAGGGATGCGGACACAGCATTTTAATGCCGAGAAGTCGATTCGAAAAGAAAATGAAACGTGTATTAACATCTGCGCAGGAACAATGAACGCTGCGGATTGCTGTCATTTGCGCAGACAACGTGAAGGATCGCAGAAAAAAACCATGAATCATGCTGAATTTTTCGTGCAGATTGCACTTTGAGTTTCCGCAAAATGCAGTGAATCGGGTTATAAATCAAGGATGATCCG
>CALKAN010000138.1 GCA_937983035.1 uncultured Paenibacillaceae bacterium
GTTGATCGTGTCCGGAGGAGTGGACATCGATCCAGAGCAATATGGGGAGGAGCCCAGCCCAGCACTTGGCCAAATATCCCCCAAGCGGGATTTTTTCGAAATTAAGCTTGTTCAGAGCATGCTGAAGCTTGACAAACCGATACTTGGTTTGTGTCGCGGCTGCCAAGTGCTGAATGTTGCATTGGGCGGTGATCTTTTTCAAGACATCTATGATCAGCATGAACATAAATTGCTGCAACACAGGCAAAAAGCGCCCCGCGATTACGCTACGCATTATATTGAAATCGAACGAGGATCCAAGCTGCATGAGATCGTTCAACATGATCGGATCAAGGTTAACAGTTTCCATCACCAGGCCGTCAGGAACGTTGGCAAACATTTAAGAGTGAGCGCGCGGTCGAGCGACGGGATTATTGAAGCTATCGAGAGCGAAACACACCGGTTTGTGATCGGTACCCAATGGCATCCGGAAAACTTGTTCCGGGGAGACGATATTCACGCTAAGAAGTTATTTGAAGCTTTCATTCATGCTTGTGCTGTCAAAAGTTAATCCATCATCGTGTCAGAAAAGCTCCAAACGCCAGTTTAACTGAGCCGTTTGGAGCTTTTTTTCAATCATCTGCTTATTTTTGCAGCTGCTCAATCCGCACGGCCTGTCCAGACGCTGCTGACAAGTTGGATGCTTCCATTAATTTCGTTAAATCAACGGCCAGCTCAATGTTCGCATCTGCTGTCGTCCCATCATTGATGTGCTGAACCCATTGTTCAAAAGCGGACATCCGTTTAGGCGGCATTTCGATTTCATTCCACTGATCTTTCATTTCCGGCATGATGTTTGAGCGGACCAGCAGTTTCCCGTCATGAGAAGAATACAATGCGGTGCCGTCTGTGCCGTGCACTTCAATCGTGAAAGGTGAATGCGAATTCACAAAACCTGCCTCTGCGATTCCGATTGAACCATCCTGGCAAGTTAAGACGGAAACAGCGTTATCTTCCACTTCTTTGCCGGTGATAAAACCATAGCTTGCCGATACTTGCTCAGGCATTTGACCGAGAAACAATCTCGTCAAGTACATCGGATGGCATCCGAGATCAATGAGCGCGCCTCCGCCGCATTGTTCTTTGTTGTAGAAATGATCAGGCAGCCAGCCTGCAATCGCGCCGTTGTGAGACAGGCGTGTTCGCACGAGCGTGACTTTGCCTAATAAACCTCGATTCAATAAATTTTGAATGGCCAGCGTGTAATCGTCATTGATTCTGGGCAATGAAACAACAAGCGCAACGCCGTTTTCGTTAACCGCTTCCAAAATCTCATTGCATTGTTTTAACGTCGATGCCAACACTTTTTCAGTAAAGATATGTTTGCCGGCTTGCGCTGCTTGAACGATGACGTCGCGGTGCATGGACGTTGGGGCATTGACGATTACGGCGTCGATCTCCGGATTAGACAGCAAACTGTCCAAACTTTCATAATATTCGGCTTGAAGTTTGCTCGCTTCCGTTTTCCCCCTTTCCGGATCCTCGTCCCATGCTGCAACAATTTTCGATTCAGGGTGATTTGCGGCTTGTCTGGCATAATCTTTGGCATGAACATGCCAGAAACTGAGCATAGCAATTTTAATCATTTTAAAATTCCTCCTTTTCATTGCAGTAAAAAAAGAAAAAGTTTCCTGTAATATTAGCATATTCGTGGAATAAGTAAAACAGCAAAACTGTTCGCATGCGGTTGCAGCATGATGCTTGCGACCTTCGATGAAAAAATGCCAGGACAGGCTTCGATTCATCGTTGAAATGATTGTTGAGCAAAAATAGGCAAATGCACAAGCGATTTCTTGACTGTGGCAATAGTCTATAGCAAGATGCAGGAAAGGGGTCGCTGATGAAATCATGCGAACAAAAAGCCAGACGCGCGCACCCGTGCGCACAACTCAACTGAAACCTCGAAAGATTGCGAATATAGCGGTAGATCAAGATCCGCAAGGCATCGTCATCAATGAATCGACGAACCGGATTTATGTTCCATGCGCTTCAAGCAATGCGGTCATGGTCATTAACGGAAATACGAATCGCGCGATCAAGCGCATAAGAACGGGCAGTTTTCCATCGCGAGCGGCTGTGAATGCCCGCACGAATCAAATTTTTGTCACCAATTCAGGTGATTACACGGTGTCGGTGATTAATGGTTTCAGCCATCGTGTTATACGCACCATTCGAGTGGGGCAGGAACCGCTGGATATCGTTGTCAATCCAAAAACGAATAAAGCTTATGTTGCCAATCAATTGGGGGACACGATCAGCGTGATCAACGGCAGTTCCGGACAGGTCAAAACGATCCAGCATGTGGACGAACCGAGCGGGCTTGCGCTTAATCCGGAAACGAATCAAATATATGTGATTTCAGCTGCCAGACGAAACGGAAAAGGTCAATTGTTTGTCATCGATGGAAACAGCGATGAGGTATCGGCCAGCATCCCCGTTGGCCTTGGACCGGATAACATAGCTGTAAATACGAAAACAAACCGCATATACGTTGCAAACACGCAAAGCCGGACGGTTTCGGTCATACAGGGGGACAAAGCCGAAGTAGAAAGAGAGTTAACGCTTCCTTCTGCTCCTGTGACTCTAAAGTTGGATCCAAGCAGGCATCGTTTGTATGTTTTATGCACGAATCGCTATCAAGGTGCTGTTGCGGTATTCAACACGAAAACGAATCAACAAGTGTCTGAAATAACCGCAGCTGCAGAAGCGAGCGATCTTGCCATTCATTCGGCTAAACATGCGATTTATTTAATCTCTCCCGCATCCGAAGCGGATCAACCTAACGGTCAATTGAAAGTGATGAACACAAGAAATTTAAGCAGCAGCCAGACGCTGGATGTCGGGACAGAACCGGTTGATGTGATCGTCAATCATCGGACATCGCGAATTTATGTTCTGAATTTTTTGGATGCGTCAGTGACAGTTGTTCGAACGTAAAGATTTTTTTTAATGCTAAATTTTGCAGCATCGTCTGTCTGGTCCGGGCAAAAGACGGGGGATGCCAATTTTTTTTCACCTTAAATAACATGCCGCAAAAACGCAATGCATTCTGCTGTTCATATTGACAAATGGAATGAATATGGATATGTTTGGCGGTAACATGACTGCACCAGCAAAAAGGGAATGGGAAAGGAGAGTGAGTTTATTGACAAAAATTTGGAGGGGAAAGTGGCTGACAGATCGTCCGTTTTTAACTTTGCCAAAGCTAAACATTCGTCACAAAGAATTGGACGCCCCGCAAGCAAAGGAGCATAGAAACGATTTGCTGCATCACCATTGGCACGTTCGGAAAGTGTTTTCCGTTCATGAAAGTCATTTGCAGACAGATGCTGTGTGGCTTGATATTACAGCAGATGACTATTACAAGTTATACATTAATGGGAAGTTCGCCGCCCAAGGGCCGGCACAAAATGATGCCGGCCAATATTATGTGAACCGATTGAACGTGAAGCGTTTCTTGCAGCCGGGACGCAACGTAATCGCTGTTCATGTGTATTATCAAGGTTTAATCAACCGAGCTTATAACAGCGGGGATTACAGGCAAGGCTGCATCGCTGAATTGTGGTGCGATGATCAATTGCTGGCAGCGACGGATGACACTTGGCGCGCAATGCGCTTTACAAGCAACCAGCCCGGAGCAAAATACGGCTATGATACGCAATTTGCTGAATGGATCGATGCCCGTTTATTTGATCAAGATTGGGCCTCAATCGACTATGAAGACGGGCACTGGCCGTTTGCCTGCATCGATGCCAATCCCGATTATCATTTTGTCATGCAGCCGACTCCCGTCGTTTCCGTGTACAGCGTCGATCCGGAAAGCGTTGTTAAATTGGCGAAAGGACATTATTTGATCGACTTTGGCCAGCTTTTGACCGGGCAATTTTC
>CALKAN010000139.1 GCA_937983035.1 uncultured Paenibacillaceae bacterium
CCTTTCTCTTGTAACCATACACGGTAATCTTCGAGCGCTTCAGGGTATTGGCTGGCTGTTGACAAAAATGATTTTCTTAAATCCGGCAGTCACTAAGCTTTCGCCGATATCCCGCAATACGTTCAAATACGTCGAAGACCGAAACGAAACCGTGCCCCCAAACGACAAATGATGCTGCGAACATCCGACCGTCTGCACAGGCAGCATGAACACGGGAACATGTTCCGCTGCTTGGCGAACGGCTCTCGTCACGACATATTCGCTGATCAAACTGTCTGTAAATACCGGCAAATGCGGCCCGTGCTGCTCGGTCGCCGCCAGCGGCACCACAATGGCATAACCGGCTTTCGCTTTCTCGGTCACTTCTTCTCTCGTCATGTAATGCATTTCAATTCGTTTGCTCAAAACGATCACCTCTGTCTATTTCAAACACTGCTCTGATTTGTTTTTTTCAAAAAAAAGCTCTCACACTGGCGATCTGCCGTCTCTTAACAACATCAATTTGCAGCCGGCGCAGCGTCGCCATCACTGCTTCGTCATAACCATTCATGCGTACATTTGCAGGAGCCGCCCTATGTTCACTGATCTAGTTCGCACACACAGCACACACAGCATATTCACTTCAGCGACAGGGTTCCTTGCCGCGAGTAAGTCCGGTCTAACTCCGGCGTACAGATCTTCTTCTTCTGATACAACGCTTCCATCCCGCTGTTGATCATGATCGTCGTAAACAGCGTGCGTTCCATCGGCGCAGCCGATTTCCCTGTATAAATCATCCGTTCTATCAAGTTTGTGAGCGTGCTGAAATGGCGGTGCGGACGCCCTTTGTCCATATTGCACCAAGCGGAATTAATGTCACCCGCATCATTTTTAATCGTGCAAGACCATCCTTTGACGTAATCTTCCAACTGTGCCACGTACCCTTTCGTTCCGTCCTTGTAATTGACGAGAAATAAGACTGGTTCTTTGCAATGATCCCTCGGATGCGCTCGTCTTTCCCCGTCATGTACGGAAAGTCCGTGCAGCAAAAGATATTCCGGCCAGACACCGGCATCCATCGCTTCCCACATCTCATCTCCCGATAACGCTTCCACAGATTCCACCCCGGTTTCCCCGCCTTTGCGCTGTTCCGCAACAGACTGCAGCACTTCCATGCCATGAAAGCCGTAAGACTCGGTCCCGCCGAAACTGATGACGAAAATTTCGGAAGGAGCATGAAGCACTTCAAGATCATAAGAAAGCAAAGACAGCGTATAGGGCACCGATGAACCGCCAAGAAACGGGAGATTGCGCTGCTGAATTTGATGGAACATCCACATCGCATCATCATTGTCATATGAGAAATGTTTATCGCAAAAAATCGGCACGCGCAAATTCACTTTGTCCATCGCTTGCAGCGTTTGTTCCAGGAGTCGCCGGCGCGGATACAGGCGCTGATTTTTCTCATTCCACGGGTAGTCTCCGTGTTCCCCGATGATGACTATGCCGTCAACGGGATCGTCCGGAGCACCGAACGTCACCGCTTCCTCAATCGTGCCGCAAATGACAAACCCGTGTTTTTCGGCCATAAGTCTGCTCATATCATTATCCGGCACTTGGTCTGTATACATGGAAACAACTTTAACACTGGAATGATAGCCTAATTCTCCGAGCATCCTTCCAACAATCACTTCAGCATGGGAATTATGACGGAACTCCGTTATTATGGCGGCAACTTTTTTCATTGGAATAAACCTCCTAAAAAATTAACCTGATTCATGACGGTTTTGAATAACTAATCCGCCATCAACCGGATACATCGAGCCGGTAACATAAGAAGCTTCGTCAGACAACAAAAATGCAGCAACCGCATTAATTTCATTCGGAAAACCGGTGCGTCCGATTAACGTCGTGTCCTTCATATAATTGGGACCGAGCCTTTCGATCGTTTCCACGGTTTTAAAATCTCCCGGCACCACCGCATTGACCCTGATTCCGTCCCGGGCAAACTCGGCCGCAGCGACGCGCGTCAACTGTTCCAGCGCTGCTTTTCCCGCACTGTAGCCGGCGCTTCTCGGACGCACAAACGCACCGCCCATAATCGAAGAAGTGTTGACGATCGAGCCGCCTCCCGTCTCCTTCATCAGTTTTGCGGCATACTTGCAAACTAGGAACGCGCTCGTGAGCGTGCCGCGAATCGCAGTTTCCCAATCGTCTAAAGACAGTTCCGATATCAGCTTTGATCTGCTCACATACACATTGTGATAACAGCCGTCCAGCCTTCCGAAATATTGCTTGATCGCATTCATCAAAGACTGTACTTGCTTCTCATCCGTCATATCCCCTTCCACATAAAGCAGCCGATTGTTGCCATGCAGCTTTTGCAATTGTTCCTGATCAGCAAATTCGCTCGCTGGTTTAATATCGCAAGCAGCCACCGATGCGCCTCTTTCCAAGAAAAAAGGAATCGCTGCGCGGCCAGCCTTCCCGAGCGCGCCTGTGATCAAAATGACTTTGTCCTGCAATTGCGATGAGCCCATCTTCGCTCCCCCTTCGTTAAAACACTTTCAAAAAATGAGACAATGGCGCGATATTCAATCGTATGCGGTTCCTTCATCTTCTTTCACCATATAAATTCGAAATGGAGAGGCATAATCCTCATGAGTAAAATATAAATTGACTCTAACGTTTGCGTCACGGTTTATAATATGAAGAGAATCTAAACAGAAAGGATGGAAATGATGTACAGCATCGGCAAAGTCGCATCCGAATCGAATTTAACGGTGCGGACGCTCCGATATTATGATGAAATCGATCTTCTAAAACCGTCTCACGTTGCGAAATCAGGCTATCGCTGGTATTCCAAAAAAGACGTCCTAAAACTGCAAAGAATTATCGCATTGAAAGAGCTCGGATTCGATTTAAGACAGATTAAAGAAATTTTGGATCAGAACAAGTGGAAACATGTTTTCGAAGAACATTTGGCCTTCATCGCGAAAGAAAAACAGCGGCTGGATTATTTGGAAAAATTAACCCGGCTCTGTTTGCAGCTTTCGATGATCGAACAGAATCTAAGCTGGGATGCCGTATTCCGTTATGTCAGGCAATCCCAAGCTGAACAACATGATAAAATTCAATTTTACAGTGCACACTTTGAGGATAAAGAATTGGACATTTTAAATAATCCAAGCTTAAACATTGGAGAAAAGGACGCATCAACATTGGTCGAATTGTTGAAAACAGCCAACGAGCAAAAGAACGAAGACCCCTCCTCCCCGGCGTCTCAACAACTGGCCGAACGCTTCGCTGTTTTTTTAAAAGATGCTTTTCAAGGCGACGAAGCGCTGATCGACAAATATTGGTCGCTGCAGAAGCAAGCTTCCGAGGAACCTTTTTTGCTGAATTTGGACAAAGAGACGATGCGCTATATCGATGCGATCATGGACATTTACGAAGAACAAAAACGATCGAAAAAACGATCGAATCATCGAAGAAAAAGGTGAAGCGAGCATGATGGCAAAATCAAATAAGCGGCAAAGCACCCATTGGAACTATTTCTTTTATCACTTGCTTTTGTTTGCAGGCGTGCATTTGGCGTTCGTTCCGATCTTTGGAGTTTTGCCGCTTTCGGAGTTAAGCAGTGAGTCCTACATGGAATATATCGCCGAGCATTTTGCAAGCCATGGCGTAAATGTTTATCAGAACGAGACAGTCAATGGCATCAGCGGAATCTGGAAAACCGTTTTGATCATTCATCTAATCATTGAGATCATTGAAAGCTTGTTTCCGGCGAAAAAAACTTCTTCGCGAGCAAACCAATCTAAGCAAGTGGTTCAAGCCAATAAGCCGTCGCCTGCACCGCAGCCTGTGCCTGAGCAGACAACTGGAAGAAAAGCAGCGTCTTCCACTCGGGCATGGATTTATTTAATCATTGCCGGACTGTTGGAAATCATCTGGGCCTCTGCTTTGAAGATGGATATGCTCGGCGGTCCAATCATTATCGTTCTTATCCTGAGCTTTGATCTGCTGATTCGCTCAGTGAAACATTTAGGCATTGGAACATCTTATGCCGTCTTTACCGGGATCGGCGTCGTCGGCATGGTCATGGTCGATGTTTTCTTCTTTGAAGAAACGCTGAGTTTCTTTAAAATATTGCTCGTCTTATTGCTTGTCTTATTCATCATCGGATTGAAAGTTTCAGAATCACAGGAGGATGCAGCATGAGCTGGATGTATTTAATCTTAGCAGGATTAACAGAGATCATCGGCGTCGTCGGATTGAAACGAGTCTCCGACAAAGGCAGCTTGCTTGCCTATGCGCTGCTCATCGGCGGGTTTATTGTCAGCTTGTCGCTGCTGCGCATGGCTTTGGACGAAATCCCGCTGTCCGTTGCTTATGCGGCATGGACCGGCATCGGAACCGCGGGGGCAGCCCTCATCGGAATTTTATTTTATAAAGAATCAAAAAGTCCTTTGCGTCTCGTTTGCATCGTCGGCATCATATGCACTGTGATCGGACTTAGGATCATTGGATAACATTCGTTTTTTTATACATGAGCCAGCAGTTCCGGCAGTTCTTCCCAGTGATCTTCAATCCAATGCATCTCTTCAATGAATCTTTGCAGCAGGCTGCGCAATTCGCTTTCCTTGCGAACTTCCGTGCGCAGCCACCAAGTCGATTCCATCAAGTAAAGCATGCACAAGGCGCGCGGCAAGCATCCCTTTGGCATTTGCACATGTTCCCGGTACCCTTCCATGAACGCCTCGATCGCATCGATGTTCAGCTGCCCATCTCGCAAAGTTTCAGACAATGCAGCACGCGCCAAATCCAGCTCTGGATACGCCATCGACATCCGGTCAAAATCGACAATCCCGGCCACTCCGCGTTCCTCCACTAAAATATTGTCCACCCACAGATCCCAATGCAGCCACCCCGCATCGCACGAATCGAACATGCGAAAATCCAAACCATCAACCAATTGCCGCGATCGCAGCAGCCATTCCATGACGATCTCGTCCTGTTCATCTTTTGCCTTATCCCAATTTACCTGCCATTGTTTTGCGTAAGCCGCTGGATCCGGCTTCCAGTCCGGTTCGTCCAACAGCTTGACGCTTTGCAGCCAGCGATGCATTTTTCCGGTTTGCCGGCCTAAATCAAACATTTGCTCTTCGTTTGCCTCTCCAGCCGCCAGCGGATTTCCATCCACCCAATCCAGCACCGCATAATGCAAACCGTCGGGCGTCTCGTGCAAATATTGTTCATGGCGGTGATAAACTCTCGGACACTTCACGCCAGACAAGCTGAGACGATGCTGCAATTTCAATGTTCTGTGAATGGCCGCCTTCCTCTCCGGCCGTAAATGCAGCTTATAGCGGCTCGGATGATAAAATTTTACAAATATCGGTCCCCGCTCCGTTTCCATCCTCCACTTGACGTTAAGCCATCCTTTATCGATCGGCACAGCATCATAAACCGATATGTTGAACTGTTGTTTGAGATGTTCTGCTATTTCTTCCGTCTGCTGCTTTTTTTCTTCGATCATCGATATCATTCTCCCCAAAAATACTTGCCATGAATATTTCGATGAAGACGTTGAATGTTCCTCTTGCTTTGGAATTTTTTAATATTGAAAATTTATGTCAAAGACTGTGCGCGGCCGCTGATCTGCAAAAATACCCCGAACATCAGAAAACTGATTTTGTTCGGTTCAAGAGCAGATGGGAGCTGCAGGCATAACTCTGATATCGATTTAGCGTTTGAAAGTTCTGGGGAAGCGGGAAGTCAGTTCTATTTTGATCTCGAAGAAGCCGCAGAGTTATACTCCATTGATCTGATCGACTTATCGAAAGTCGAAGACAGCTTGCTGCTCGAAGAAATCCATCGAGGAATCGTGTTGTTTGAACGTTGAATGCGGCATGATCCGTCACGAATTCGTCATTAGATTTATATTCCAAAGGCATTTTCGAAAAATGAGGTATACAAAATCGCAATTGTTTGATAACATGTGAGTAAACATTCCATATGTGATCCATTGCAAACGCCATGAAGAGACGAGTAGATAAAGCTCTGCTTTCACAGAGAGCTCCGGCCGGTGAAAAGGAGCAAAGCATCTTTATTGAAAAAAGACTCAGAGCGGCACATAGGAACCTGATCATTCAGGGGATGATGTGACAGGTGCTCCTGTTATAGAGCTAGAGTATACCTATTGCCATGCAATAGCGTACTCGAAGAGTGGCTGAAAGGAAACCGTTCAGCAAATATGGGTGGTACCGCGGGTTATAATCTCGTCCCTAAGACGATCGTCTTGGGGATTTTTTGATTGCATGGATCACGATGACATTCACCATCATACGTTATTGATAAAGGAGAGGAATGCTTGATGACACAAAAATTAAAAGCTGCGATCGTTGGGGGCACCGGCATGGTCGGACAGCAGTTCGTTCAACTGTTGGATCAGCATCCTTGGTTTGAAGTGACAGCCATTGCTGCCAGCCCCGCTTCTGCAGGCAAAACATACGAGGAAGCGGTGCAAAACCGTTGGAAAATGGCCCGTCCGATTCCGGAGCATGTGAAAAATATCGTCGTTCAAGACGCTTCCAAAGTGGAAGAAGTAGCAGCGGAAGTGGACTTCATCTTTTGCGCTGTCGAAATGAGCAAAGACGAAGTAAAAGCTTTGGAAGAAGCTTATGCCAAAACCGGCACGCCTGTCGTATCCAACAATTCAGCTCATCGTCGGACGCCGAATGTGCCGATGGTCATCCCGGAAATTAACCCGGATCATCTGCAAGTCATTGAGGCGCAGAAAAAGCGGCTCGGAACTTCCACAGGATTTATCGCGGTAAAACCGAACTGTTCGATTCAAAGCTATGTGCCTGCGCTTCACGCGCTGTTAGATTACAAACCGAATAAAGTCGTGGTCACAACGTATCAAGCGATTTCCGGAGCAGGGAAAAATTTTGACGATTGGCCGGAAATGGTGGACAATGTCATCC
>CALKAN010000140.1 GCA_937983035.1 uncultured Paenibacillaceae bacterium
CATCATGTTCCCGCCACGGCGAGCAGCTCCTCTTGCCCCTCGTCATCCCCGTGCTGCTCCTGGGCGGCGACGGCATTGTGGCGGCGCGGCATCTGACGGAGCAAGGCTGTGATGCACATATTTTATATGCGATTCCGCCGCATGATTGGCAGGGGGAGGCTGCCATTCAGCGGGACATTGCTGCGCGGATCGGACTCAGCAGTTCCGTTTACGAAGCGGGAAAGCCTATCAATTGGCACGAGTGGGACGGAATTGTGGATGCGCTTCTTGGAACGGGCGCATCCGGACCGCCGCGCGAGCCTTATGCTTCCTTGATTCGAGAAGCTTGTGCCAGCGGTCTTCCGATCGTCTCTGTGGATATGCCCAGCGGATTGAATGCGGATACCGGCGAGACGGAAGAACCATGCATTCGTGCTCGCGTCACTGTTGCGCTTGGCCTGATGAAACGGGGATTGCTCTTGCATCCAGGAGCAGAGATGGCTGGTGAAGTCGCGGTCAGACCGATCGGCATTCCTGATGCTGCTGTCGATCAGCAGCAAGTCCGCACCTTTATTCTGGATGAGACGCTGCTTGCAGAGCGGTTCGGTTTGAACATCCCGCTGGTCAGGAAGGCGGATACCCATAAAGGCACGTACGGCCATGTGTTAGTGGCAGCCGGTTCCAAAAACATGAGCGGCGCCGGACTTCTTTGTGCAAAGGCAGCTTTAAGGTCAGGCGCGGGTCTGGTCACTTGGGCGGTGCCCGATCTTCTGGCGATGCCGTTGGCCGGATCTTTGCCTGAGGTGATGATCAGCGGAATGGCGGATGGCGGAAGCGGTCAGTGGAGTGCTGTTGATCCGCAAGAGCTGATCGAACGGACTGAACGCAAACAAGTGATGGTGCTGGGGCCGGGCATGGGGCGCTGGTCGTGCGATGCCGCTTGGTTGAAACGTTTGTGGGAAACGGTTGAATTGCCGTTGGTGCTGGATGCTGATGCGCTCAACATGATCGCCGATTCGGAAGAACCTCTGGCTGCCTGGCCTAAGCGGCAGCAAGCGGCCATCCTGACGCCTCATCCGGGTGAAATGGCGCGGCTCTGCGGCATTTCCGTGCAAGAAGTGCAGCGCAATCGGATTGAGCTCGCAAGGCAGTTTGCGCAGCAGCATGGCGTGATACTGGTGCTCAAGGGGGCGCGTACTGTCGTTGCTGATCCTGAAGGCCATGTATTCGTGAATACGACCGGAAATCCTGGCATGGCTACAGGGGGATCGGGCGATGTATTGGCTGGGATGATCGGAGGACTGTTAGCACAAGGATTGGATGGGACGGCAGCAGCTGCAGCCGGTGTGTATTGGCATGCATCAGCGGGTGACCGCGCTGCTGCCATGCGTTATTCATCCGCTGCGTTGATTGCCGGGGACATCATTGAAGCGTTGTAACAAGCAGCAGATCAGAAGTGATGAGCATTAGTTAAGCTTGCCGATGTCATGCTGCCTATTTCTTCATTGTTCTATGCATCACATCGCTTCAAGGCTTTCGGTCAAGCGTACAGCCGAACTTTTGCTCACGTGTCATCATGAAACATTATATGTTTTTGGCAAATGAGTGATCGGTGAGTGATGAGAAGCGAGTTGTTTTTTGGTCTGCAGGGAAGTTAAGTTTGACGCAAATAACTCGATGTAAAAATATGGTGCAATGAAACAATCAGCTTTTCTTTAAGTTCAGTAAAAATCGTTGGGGATGAATCATGGATTGGATGAAACACGCTTTGAAGCAAGTGCTTCCGCTTAATCCGAATGAAGACATCGTTGCTCTGCAAGCAGTGCGGGGCGGGGATATCGGCCGTTCGTATTATGTGGAGACAAAGGAACGCAAGTTATTTGTCAAATACCGGACTGATCTTTCCAACCTTGTCTTTCAACGCGAAGCCGAAGGGCTGGCGCTGCTGCGGGAAACAGGAGCTTTGTCCGTGCCTGAAACGCATTATGCCGGTGAGATTCCCGAAAAAGAAGGCGGCATGATCGTATTAGAGTGGATTGAGCCCGGTCTTTCTCGTCAAACAACGGAAGAAGAGCTCGGGAGAGGAGTTGCCGCGCTGCATCAGAACAAATCTCCCGGCGGTCAATTCGGGCTTCAAAACGACAATTATATTGGCTTGCTTCCGCAGCCGAATGGCTGGTGCGAGACGTGGTTAGATTTTTATTTGCAGCGGCGCCTGTTGCCGATGATCGAACTGGCGGAGGAACGCGGG
>CALKAN010000141.1 GCA_937983035.1 uncultured Paenibacillaceae bacterium
AACACCATGCAGGCGAATTTTGAAAAACAGGTCCGTCCAGCAAAATATATTTCGAATTCCGAAGACTTAACAAATTCGGGCGAAGAAACACTTTGATTTGCTCGTAGTCTTCAATCGAAACCGTCTCTTGACCGGACAAACGAGCCAACGTTTCTGCCCCTTTCATCGCTGATTCAGTCGGCCACCAGATCCGCTCGTTTTCTACCGCTCCTCCTTCTTTGATTAAATTTCGCCACTGGGATGCCGTTAATTTATCGCGTTTTACGGGACGCCAGGCATGTCCCGCTCCGTCAATGATACCGTCGCCGGTGATCGCCACATGCTCCAAACTTTCGCCGTCCAGCGGTGATTGACAGCGCACAGTTCGCCGTCCCTCAAATGCAGATTGGATTAATGGATATTTCTCATAATCTACGCTGAACTGAATATACGCTCCTTTCTCTAAATGAAGCCGCAGCTTGCTGGCTAACTTAATCGAACCCGTCAGCCACATCCCTTTAGGAACAATAACGGTTCCTCCGCCGGCAGCCGTGCATGCTTCGATTGCTCTGGCAAAAGCGTTCGTATTGTCATGCCGTCCGTCTCCAATGCCTCCAAAATCTGTTAAGCAAAAGCTTCTGTCAGGAATGACAGGCGTAATAATATCAGCATTCATGATACTCCTCCGTATGATGTCATTAAGAGCATAAACAACACATCAATCATAGTTTTTAATGTTATTTCTATGACCTCAATCATTATAAAATGGTTTTCCGTTCATTCTCTATGCTCAGAATTGCTCATTCTCGATCACTTTGCTGTTTTTGCGATAAACATTGGTTTTTTTGTAAATTTTAACTAGTTTTTACCTATTTACCAATTCCAAAAATCAACTTCATCCACTTCGATCAGAGCAATTGACGGTTCCCCGCGCAAAGACAGCACTTCCTTCGTCGGTCCGGTGATGACCGCGCCGTAATGTTTCACCCCATGTTCCTCGAGATATGCGATCCGTTCGCCGAGTTTCAACTGTCCATAGTACAATTTGTCCGCATGGTTTTCATAGTTTTGCAAAAACCGCAGCGTTTTGAAAAATTGCGCGTGCAGCACCTCATAATCGCCGATTTTATATTCTGGCGAAGAGCGAGTTTCGGATACGGTTTTCCCAAACCAAGACCCCGACTCTTCCCGCGAAGTCACTTTAAAATCATCCTCATGCCATATCGGGCTGCTCGGAAAGCCGATGGGATCGGTCACAACCCCGCCGGATCGACGACGTTCACTCAATTCCATCCCTGTATCTACGGCGAACCACAGCAAGTCTACATCTTTGTCTGCAAACAATTGAAAAACATCACGCGTTTCCAACAACTCCGCAAAAGAGACATATGCAGAAACGACCGTTCCTTCCGGCAGGCGGTTTAACCTGTCCCACGTGTTGTCCGTCACATGTTCAAAACTTGCATTTTGCCTGTACGGATAAATGAATGTCATCAATCGGTTGTTATCCGTTATATAATTTCTTTCTGGATAACCCATCATGGAGAACAAATAATTCACTTTCAATTCTCCCACTTTGTTCGAAGCCCGGCCGACCCGTTTGACAAGATCTTTCGTCGCTTCCATGCGGAACAACGTCTTCACGCCCGTGCTCGTTCCAGAAGGACGGCCGTACGGATCCGTAACGGCAACCGTATAGTTAATGACATTTGCAAGTTGTTCCGCCCGATCTGGTTCTCCCCAAGCATAATAAATTGTCGTTAAAATCGAGGTGACGATCAACACGGCAATCATGATCGCAATGGCGCTGACTGCGGTTTGAAACCGGGCCTTCCACTTGCTTCTGCGCAAGATGGCCCGCTGTTTTTGTTCATCAAACGGAAAGCTTTGCTTGATCGAAAATTCGATCCGCTCTTCCCCTGAGTCCGATCTTTTTT
Source organism: uncultured Paenibacillaceae bacterium (assembly GCA_937983035.1). Lineage (GTDB taxonomy): Bacteria > Bacillota > Bacilli > Paenibacillales > CALAME01 > CALKAN01. The sequence continues at coordinate 1,917 of CALKAN010000141.1, forward strand.
CCTGCTCCTCCATTTCTTCCCTTTTCAAATGCTGTTCCTTATCATGTTTAGTCATCTGTCAGCCTCCTTTTTTTTCGAATCGCTTGACGCCCGCGATGCAAAATCACTTTAAAATTTGCAAGTGAGACGTTCATCACGTCTGCGGCTTCCTTGTAGCTGAGCTGGTGAACATCATGCAGCAAAATCGCATGTTTCTGGTTTTCGGGCAAGCCGTTCAACATGTCGAACAAATGCCGCAATTCGTCAAGCAAAACGACCTCATCTTCCGGGGAATGGCTTCTGGAAAAAATCTTGGCAAAAAAACTTTCATTTTTGATTTCTGAACGCTTCTGTTTGCGGTAATAATCGATGTATGCATGATAAGCTGTCGCATACAGCCATGATTTTATGCTTCCGCTTCGGCCTGCATCCACGTGCAAATACGCGCGCAAAAACGTTTCCTGCACCAAATCTTCCGCGGTATGGTGATTGCGGCACAGTGAAAGGAGATAATAATAGACATCATGAAAATAATAACAGTACACCGATTCGATCGACTCTTTCATTTGGTCCTCCTTTCACTCATAACACGAACGAGAAAGAAAAAGGTTACACGAATATTTAAAAACATCATAGCATGATTAAAAATGAAACTGCAGCTGCAACATTTCCGCACAAAAAAAGGAACCTCCGCATCCACGATCAAGTGAATGGAAGGTTCCTGATCAACTTTAAATCAGCAAAAATTATGATACCGTGCCGGCTTCCAGTTCATGCAGCAAAATCCGTTTTAACACAGGCGTCAGGCTGTCCGCCATGCGCAAAAATCCGAGATCGGTCGGATGGGAGCCGTCTACCGTGCACTCGAAGAAGTCTTCTTTGCCGAGCAGCGTGGAGCCGTCGCAGAAAAAGATATTGTGATCGCCTTGTTCTCTGCGCTCTCGCACTAACTGCTGCTGCAATGCTTTACGCTCTGTGCGCGCCTCCAACAATTTCATCGAACGGGTTTCACGTCCGTAACGAATGCGGGACACGATCAAAATCGGAGTATCCGGATGTTTCTTGCGATAAATGTCAACGAATCTTGGCAGCGTCTCTTGGAACAATTCGGTGCTGACGCAATTCGCCTCATAATCGAGTACAAGGCAGGCCGGATTTTCGATTTCCGCAATCGTTTCCGCCACTTCCGCCTCGCCTTTGCCGCTGCCGGAGAAGCCCAAGTTAATGAATTCCATCGGAATTCGGCGGCTCAAAATATTTGGATATGCCATTCCCGGTCTCGCAGCGCAGCCTCCTTGCGTGATGGACGTCCCGTAAATGATCACTTTTTTGTCGGATATGTATGGCATCGGCGGGAGCACTTCCGCATCTTCATCCAGCCCGATCCAAATTTCCTCTATGCCTTGATACAGCGGCAAGTAAAGCACGACTTGCTCCATCACGCGGTTTCGATCTTCGAACAGCACGCATTCATATTCAATCAAATTCAAATCATACTTTGTCGTATTCACGTAAACCATTTCGCCCGGCATGCCGATGTAACAGTCCACGCCGCACTGCCCGGTTGCCGGCATATGCACCATGCCAGCTTTGCCCGTCAGCTTCACGCGCACAGACAACATGGAAGAGTTTGTGCGAAAAAGAATTTGGCCTCCTGCCGTATGGTTTGCCAGCCGGTCCACCGCTTCCGGCAACGGATAATTTGGCTTCACCGGCATGCGCCGCCATGCCCGGTCCTGTTCAAACCATGCGAGCCCTGCGATGCGAAAAGCCTCCTCTTCCCGCGGATTATGCCAGCGCACATTCCCCTCTGCTTTCTCATTTGGACGCATATTCACGTCATATTTCAGTGCATCATTCGTCGTATTCCCATTGGATTGACTCATCGATGTTCCCTCCATCATGTTAAATCATTCTAATATTATAGCACGATATTCTCTTTTGCGTTAGAACTATCATGTTGTGTCCAATGAACAGCGACATCGAATTCACATTTTTGCCTGCATTCCAATAAAACACTGCCCATTTTGCCGACGCTGCAATCTTTCAAACATCCAGGTGATTCAGCACTTTATATCCCGCTGCGTTCAGATAAAACTTGCACCTACATCTGCAATTGGATTAGATGACATCATTAGTTCATTAACAAGTGATAAACTGTTTAATGTATTCATTCAAGCATGTAAAATCAGAGCAGTCAAAGAATTAATGAATAAAAGTAGATTCGACATTGAATTAGAAGTCAAGCGTCGCATTGAGCGAAGAATTATAAAGCAGATCGAAAAGTTAGAGCAGCAGATTGATCAGGAAAGTAGCCATGAATTGAAGATGCGACTCATAGAAAGAAAAAATGTTTTTGAAGTCGCAAGAAATTGCATATATTTTGATCCAGTTGAAGGTTAAATTGATTTCTATGTAATACATAAACTCAGGCAAAAAAATCCCAGATATAATGCATCTGGGATTTTTGTTATGCTAGTATGCACACTTCCGAATACTTGAGAAAATACCATAAAATGATACCTTACCAAAATAAGCGTTTACAATTTCCATGAAATGGTGTAAAGTTGTTTGAAAAAATATAAGTTTGGAGAGGTATGAATTAATGAGGAAGGGTTTGTTTGTTTTATTTTTGGCGTTAGCATTGTTGATACCACTAGGATCGACATTTACTGAAACGCCGGAAAGGATTATTGTAGACAGTAGAAATGGGGTGGATTATGCTATTACTTTAGGAGAACATTCTCCTAATTCGGGTGGACTTTCAATTGAAGAAGCGGCTAAATTAACAGGAAAAAGTGTTGATGAATTAGAGAGAGAATTTAAATTACAAGAAGATTTGGACACTATAGTGGAATATGTAGAAAATAATTTCGGTGAAGATAAAACAGCAGGAATTCATTTGGAAGGCAATACAATCGTTCTTAATTTAACAGAGAATTTTGCAGAAATGAAACAACTTCATAATGAATTATTAACTAAATTAAATCATCCAAATGATTTAGAAATCAGAGTTAAAAAATACAGCATTGAAGAATTAAAAGAAATGAGGAGCAAGCTGCCGCTGGGGAAATTTGGGATTACCGGTGTAGGGTTAGATAAAAAGGGAAATAAAGTTAATGTATATATATCTGAGCAGAATTATAAAAAATATAAAGAAGAAATTATAAAGTATTTGGATGAAGAATTAATAACTTGGGTTTTTCAGGAATTGATTTTCAAACAAGATCCAGAACAGTAGACACCGAAAATGCTGCTAAAGAAAATACTTTAAGCAACATCACTCTAAGACCAGGGAGTGCAGTTAAAGATGCTGCAAATGCACGTTGTAGTATAGCATTTCATGCCAAGGCTTTTGGAAATGATGCCGTGATTACTGCAGGACATTGTAGTGAAGCAGAAGGTGGTTATAATTTAAATTGGTATGATGTCGTAAGCGGTAATTAAAACAAGCATCGCCGCAGCCATACCGAATTTTACCCATTAACTTTATATCCCACTACGTTCAGATAAAACCCTTATAAAAAAATATCAGAAAAACCTTGATTGAACAAGGTTTTCTGACATTCAGCAACATATCAAAAAGATCAATTTTGCATCGAACCGATCATGTGATGATTTAGATTCTTCCGTCATTCGTCTTAATGCCGCATGATACAAGAGAAGACGCCGGTTCACTCAAAAAATCGCACGATGCACATTTTTACGAAAACTTCGAAATCTTCATATTAGATCATCAAAGAAATAATTCCTTAGGATGCAATTTCATTTGTGCGATCGCCCCATCCGCCTTATTGAATAAAGCAATCTTTGCATTTGCAACATTACTCAAACTTGTACTGATACAATTCCGTTCCTTTGGCGTAATAAGCGTTGCCGTGCCGATCTCTGGCGAACAAGTTAACTTCTTCTTCGAAAAATTCTACGCGATCGGCAGCGATGTCATATCGGAACAGCTTGTTTCGGAAATTTCCAAACAAATAACCGGCAGGATCGTACTGAATGAATTCTCCGCGCCAGAAGTGCGGCACTTTGCTCCAATCCGGCGGAGACATCCACTGCTGCACAAGTTCAAAAACACGCGTTTTCGGGTTAAATTTGAAGATCGAGCTTCTGGTGAGGCCCCATACAAATCCTTGGTCATCCGTGCACAAGGCGGAGACCGCTTTTTCTCCCGGGCAAGGAGCGCCTTCCCAAATTTTGCGCTTCTCTTTCACATCAAACAGAAACAGCTTTGCTTCCTCTGCTGTCGGCTTTATTCCTAATCCGCCCCACACCGACGTTCCGCCGAATATGATTCCATCTCGATGCGTTAAACAGATGACGCTTTGCTCAGGAACGACATCTCTGAACACTTCATAATGATCCGTCTCCGGGTCATACAACGTCAGCGCTCCGCCGAGCTTGCCGTATCCAGGCACCGTTCCGATGGCCAAATATTCGCCCGCATCGGCAAATGCGAACGGCCGGTCCTGCCCTTGATCGGACAAAGAAAATTTCAATGCCGGATTGTGATTCATTTCCCACGCTTGATTCGGATCATATTCATAAATGCGCGCCCCGGTATATACGCCGAGGTACAGCTTTCCTTTATACTCCAGCATATTTTCGGTTTGACCGAATCTTTGGCATGGGGTGAGCTGATCTTTTTCAGGATCGTAAGAAGCAAATCCGCCGTAAAAATAACCGCCGATATAAATCCGGCCGTCAGATCCTGCAGTGAGCGATTGCACGCCCATCGGAATTCCTTCCAGTTCCACTTTGACTTCCTTGGACCGGCCTGAAACCGGATTGTACAATTTATAGCTTTCAGAACCCATGTTGATTAACGTTTTTCCCGGAAAATCCGGCGAGGATAACTCTACCCAGCCTAAATTGGCAGCTGAACCCCACTGCACATCGGTTTGAATAAGTTCCAGCGTTTCCAAATGCAGTCGGCTTAGTTTGCCTTGATAGATCAAATATACATATCCTTCTTCGTCCGCTGCGGACACACTGCTGCTCGTTTGCTCGAAACGAGCGACCCATTGCCCTTGTTCAAGATCGTATACATGCAGGACATTGGAAATATAAGCAAACAATTTCGGATATGCAGCCGTCAAATCATAAACGAAATCACTGTTTTGACATTCTTCAGGCAGCGGAATTTCCCGTTTCTGCCCAGATTGCGGATCCAGCTCGATGAGATGAGCTTTGGAGCCGATGCCGGCATATATTTTGCCATTTGCTGCCGACAGGCTTCGCACATAATTTTCTCCATCGACGATCTGTCCGTAATCTCTAAATGTTTTCGTCTTGGCTTCGTAGCGGAACACTTTGCCGTTCGGATACGTGCCGCAATACGGATGCCCATGCTCATCCACCGTTGTTTGCCAAAAGTAGTTCTCTCCTTCAATCGGCCGGCCTAAATTCTCTGCCTCATCCTCGCCGGGAATATAACGGTAGAAATACCCGTCTCCGCCGGCATAGACCGTCCCATCCGCAGCCACGCTTACGCCCCATGTATGCGAAGAACCGTGCAGATCCATTTTGCGCAAGCATTCTCCGCTTTCCACATCGATCATATACATGGCGCACGTCTTCCCTGACGCAACTGCGTAAATCATCGCTTTTCCTTCATATGTGCCATAATCCATGGCAGAGATCCCTGCCACCGGCAAAGGTTCGCCAAGCAATCCAGCTCCCATTTTTCCCTCCAAATTATATTGCCTTTCTAGTATTTTTTTGTTTCATATTTCTTTTAGCCTGATATTTCTTTTAACATTAACATAACCTTAGCAAATGCGCGGCAATTGTATTCTCATTGCCAGATGAACGCTGCGTGTTCCTTTTATCAATTGTTCTGTCATAAAAAAGGGCACAGCAGCGCTCATGCATCACAATCATGGTTGAAGCATAGTTTGCATCCATGATCAGTACATAAACGCTGCAGTGGCCGTCAGAAAAAAATTATTTTCAAGGACTGCATATCATTATGCCAGTTGCCGCTGAGGCATTTTCTTCCTCTCATCCAAACAAGCCGTCACACATCGCAGGACGATTCCTGATGCATGAGTCTTTTTACAACAAGCGGCTTACTTCCTGCCCAAATTCGCCCCGTCTTCCAACAGGCGCTGCTGCAATGCATCGATCGGCACTTCATTGACCTTGAAGCCGTCTTTCGCCGCGATCGCTGCCGCTGTGCCTGCCGCTTGGCCAATCGCCATGCAGCTCGGCGTCAGCCGCGTCGTTGCTTGCGCTTCATGCGTCGTGGAGATGCATCGTCCTGCAAGCAGCAAATTCGGCATGCCTTTCGCCACGATGGAGCGGTAAGGGATGTCGTAAGCTCCGCCTTCTTTAATAAAGTTGGCCGTCACGCCTTTCCCTTTCGGGTTATGAATATCGATCGGATAACCGCTGCGGGCAATCACATCGTCGAACTTACGCGCGCTCAGCACATCGATGCCGTTCAGCACATATTCTCCGATGATGCGTCTCGTCTCCCGAACGCCGATCTGCGTTCCTGTTTGCAATAAGTACGCATGTTCGAAACCAGGGATATACTCGCGGAAAAAGTTGGTCAGCGCGATCACTTGCTTGCGCCCTTCCACTTCCGCCTTCGTCAACTCCTCTACTTTCGTCGGATTGAAGCCCGATACGCGGCTCACGTTGATGAGCACTTCGTCTTCCCCGGGTCCGGCGAAGAACAAAACGCCGTCTCTAGGAATGGGCAAATTGGCTTCTTTCCATTGTTTGTAGAAGCCCATGACGCCGGTCAGCGGCAGTTGATCCAATTCGTCAATTAAGCTTTTCTCATAAAATTGATCCGGGTGCTCTTGCATATATTTGCGCACCTGCTCCAGATCGACGCCTTTCATGCGGAATTTCATCGTCATCGGCTGCACTTGCTGCTCTTCATTGCCGATCTCGTATTCCGCGCCGGCAAGATAAGCCACGTCGCCGTCTCCGGTCGCATCGATAAATACGCTTGCTTTAATTTCGGACTGACCGCTCTTATGGCTGACGATGACACTTTCAATGCGCTTGTCATTCGTCTCCACCGCCGTCACCATCGAATGAAGCAGCAGTTCAACGCCGGCTTCTTCCAACATTTCTAAAACGAGCACTTTGTAAGCTTCCGGATCGTATGGAGTCAATGAATATACAAAACCAATCGTATCCCGCAGGTGACCGGGCGAGGCGCCTCTTTCTTTCAAGCGATCGACAATTTCTTGCGGAATGCCGTGAATGACTTGCTCGCCCGCGGCTGAATGGAAACTCATCCACGGATACACTAATGCGAGCGTAGACATTCCTCCCAAAAAACCATAACGCTCTACTAATATCGTGCGAGCTCCAGACCTGGCAGCCGCCAACGCTGCCGCAATTCCTGCAGGGCCTCCGCCCAATACTGCTACATCATAGTTGTTCGTATTCATTCTATCACCTCAAATGATCTTGACATATTATATACCGACGCCCCGCCTATGTCGATATTATAAAGAAAAATGGCCTGGCAGAACTAAAGATCGCGCCGAAACATCTCATCCGCCAAACTGTCGACGCGATAGACTAAAAATTTCTCCAACTTATCTTTCGCGCCGGGCACCCGGATTTTGTTGACGAGCCGGAACGGAGTGTTTTGATGCAACACTCGCTTATACTCAGGCAAAGGATAATATAAAATGATGTCCGCTTGCCGCGGAGCTGCTTCGACCGATTTAACAATATTATGAATGACTTTTTTAAATATTTGAACAGTGAAAGGATTGAAAAAATAAAATTTATTATGCTCAGGCAAAATATTAAACTGTTCAGCCAAACCGTACTCAAAACGGATCGGAGCATCAATATGCGCCGCCTTGCGCCGATAGCTCAGCTTATTGCTAATCGCTTCATCCAATGTCTGCTCATTCACTTCAATCCCAGTCACCGGAATCTGAAAGCGATGGTGAATATAAAAAGCGACTCTGCCGCGGCCGCTGCCAAAATCGACCACATGATCGGAAGGCCGCAATTTGTAATGATTGAAAAAATGCTCCAACGCTTTGTACGGCGTCGCTTCGTACCGGTTGTACTGCACGGATGGATCGCGCCACTCCCTCAGTCCTTCGGTCCATATGTTCAACGCTTGATCAAATTTCTTCTCACCCAATTCATCGTCTCATTCCTTTCATGATGCTCGGATGACACATGCTTCTTCTCACAAGCGGTCATGCCAGCTATTCTATGTGCATTTCTATCTATCTTTCTTATAATTCTATCATAACAATAAAAACCCTTTGCCAAAAGGTCTCCCCTTTGACAAAGGGTTCATGTCTGATAATCAGATACGTTTCAATCGCATCAAAACAGCGTCACAACACGAAGTTGCAGCTTATGCGCGCACGGTTTGACGTCTTTTTTGCGGCATATCGCTCATTTCGTTCACGGAAACGACTTCGTCAATTTTCTTCTCTGGTTTTTCCCAATAAGCTTCATTGCCTGGCAAATCGTCAAACCAAGCGGCGTCTTTCGGACAATCCAACACCATGAATTTGCCGTAGTTGCCGTCACGCGACTGATGATATTTCAAATACGCTTTGCCGTTTTCGATCGCCAAAATTTCAATTTTGCCGGACGTATGACTCATGGAGAGGCGCACTCGCTTGCCTAAGCCGGATGTTTTCGCTTTGGCTTGCTCCACGATATTGTAGACTTCTTCGAGGGTTAGAACGAAATCTTCGTTACCTCTTACGGGGCGATTAACAAAGAAATAGTACGGGGTTACGCCAGCCCAAGACAACTTGTCCAACAATTCTCCAAGCACTTCCGGATCATCGTTGATGCCTTTCAAAACCGGCGTCTGGTTCACAACAATCGCTCCTGCGTCATGCAGCGCTTGAAACGCTTTTACCGCTTCTTCCGTAATTTCGCGCGGATGATTGACGTGAGCCATGATGTAAATGCGTTTTTCTGGCGTTGAATATTTGCGAATCACATCGAGCAATTGTTCATCGCCGTAGATTCGCATGGGGTTAAATACTGGCAATTTGGAACCGATGCGGATAATCTTCACATGATCTATTTCGCGCAGCCGTCCGAGAATCATATCCAATCTGCGAGCTGCTAGAATGAGCGGGTCTCCCCCGGTCAGCAAAACGTTGTTTATTTGCGGTGTTTTGCTGATATACTGCAAGCCTGGTTCCACATCGGTCAACGCTTCTTTCACGTCGTTTCGGAATAAGCGCTTTCGAAAACAATACCTGCAATAAGCGCCGCATACTTCCGAGACGATCAGCAATGCCGTCGTTTCATATTTGTGCTGGCATCCTGGAACGACATAGTTCGTGTCTTCATCCGATGCGTCCCATCTGCCGTAGTCCGACAATTCCCTCTCATTCGGAATGACCAGCTTCTTAATCGGATCGTTCGGATCGTCCCAGTTAATGAGATTCAAGTAGTACTCATTCACCCGAAAGACGAACTTGTCGGTAATCTTCTTTAACTTCTTGCGTTCTTCCTCTGGTATTTGCGTAATTTTGTCAATGTCTGTGATGTACTTTGGTTGTGTAATAATTGTTCCCCACCTCTTTCTATTTTTTATATTATTTATCATAACATAGATTTATAGATTGTTCTAATTTTGCATTTTTTTGCGTTTTTGTGCCTTGTTCCAGTTCATAAGACAAGCCTCGAACATATATCAGCGACGATATATGTCGAGGCTTGGTTTAATTATATTGTTTCCTTATAAATGAAAACTGACGAATTTCAGCTCCGTCATTTCCTCCACGGCGCAGCGAACTCCTTCCCGGCCGACCCCGCTGTCTTTCCAGCCGCCGTAAGGCATGTTGTCAATCCGGAATGTGGGGATGTCGTTAATGATGACCCCTCCGGCTTCCAATTCCTGCATGGCGCGCATCGCATGATCCAGCCGATTCGTGTAAATGCCCGCGTTCAAGCCGTAGCGGGAATCATTAGCCAGTGCGATCGCTTCATCCAGCGTCTTGAACGGGAAGATGACTGCGATCGGCCCGAATATTTCCCGCTGCACCACTTTGGCGTCATGCGGCACGTTCGTCAACACAACCGGCTGCATCATGCGGCCGTCCGCTTCGCCCCCGCACTCGATCACGGCGCCGGCATGCACCGCTTCATCCAGCCAGCTTTGCAGCCTTTGCAACGCCTGATCGGAAATGACCGTCGTAATATCCGTATCTTCTTCGAACGGCGAGCCGCATTTCAATTGTTTGGTGCGGGCAACGAACATCTCCACATACGATGCATACAACGATTCATGAACGTAAATGCGCTGCACAGAGATGCAAACTTGTCCATTGTAAACGAAAGCGCCTTGCACGCAGCGGTCGATGATGGCATCGATGGATGCGCCTTCATCGACGATGAGCGGAGAATTCGAGCCGAGTTCTAACGTCACTTTGCGAAGTCCTGCCTGTTTTTTAATCTGTTTTCCAACTTCAGGACTGCCTGTAAACGTCACCTTTTTCACATGCGGATGCGTCGTTAATGCTTCGCTCAGCACCTCTCCCCGCCCGGGAATAATGTTCAGCACGCCGTCCGGCAAACCCGCCTGCTGAAAAACTTCAGCAAGATACAATGCGCTGAGCGGCGTCTGCTCTGCCGGCTTCAGCACAACGGTGTTACCGGTTGCGAGCGCGGGGCCAAGCTT
>CALKAN010000142.1 GCA_937983035.1 uncultured Paenibacillaceae bacterium
ATAATCCCGCGCTCCTTCAGGCGTGCTTCTCGTTAAGATCGGTGTTTCAATCTCGATGAAACCATGCTCATCCAAAAACTTTCTAAATATAGAAGCGGCTTTCGCTCTTAGACGCAGCGTCTCTTGCATTTCGGGACGGCGCAAGTCCAAATATCTGTACTTCAAGCGCAGCGCTTCATCAATCTCGATGCCGTCTTCGATGAAAAACGGCGGTGTTTTCGCCGTATTGAGCACTTCGATTTCCGTCACGCGCACTTCGATTTCGCCGGTAGGAATGTTCGGGTTGTAAGTTTCCTCGTCCCGCTCAACCACTTCGCCAAGACACATCCGCTTCTCACTTTGTCCGCAATCGCATGCGCTTCTTTCGAAAACTCAGGATTAAATACGATCTGCATGATGCCGCTGCGATCACGCAAATCAATAAACAATACACCGCCCAAGTCTCTTCTTCTTTGCACCCAACCGTTCAAAACGACGGTTTCTCCCACGTGCTGTTTCGTTAAAGTGCCGCATGAATGTGTTCTCGTTAACAAGACGTCTGATCCCTCCTGAAAATAGCTCTTTATTTATTTGTTCCTGATGTTGCTTTTCGGACAGCGTCAGCGATATCATCAATTCGAACGACCGTCTGCTCTCCGCTTTCCAAGTCTTTCAGAGCGGCTTCCCCGCGCGAAAGCTCATCTTCTCCAATAATGACTGCAAAGCGTGCGCCTTGCCGGTCGGCTGCTTTCATTTGCGCCTTCAATTTCCGGCCTTGGTAATCCTTTTCAGCGGACAGGCCGCTTTGCCTTAATTGATACAGCAGCGCGCTCGATACTTTTTCCGCCTGCTCGCCTAATGCGACCAGAAATACATCGAGGCCGCCGGAACGAGGAATTTGCACCTTCTGATTTTCCAAGATGAGCACCGTGCGCTCCAAGCCGATGCCGAATCCGATGCCAGGCTGATCTTCTCCGCCGATCTGTTCCACCAATCCGTTATAGCGCCCGCCTCCGCCGATCGTATCGATCGCGCCGATGCCTTCAGCTTTGTATTCAAAAGCTGTATGCGTGTAATAATCAAGGCCGCGAACTAACCGCGGATTGACAACATACGGAATTTGCATCGCATCCAAATGCGCGCGCACGGCTTCAAAATGCGCCGTGCTTTCTTCATCCAAACTGTCCAAAATGGAAGGCACGCCGTCAAATTTGGATTGATCTTTTTTGCAGTCTAAAATGCGCAGCGGATTGCGGTCAAACCGAGACTGGCAATCTTTGCACAGTTCTCCCAGCATCGGCTGCAAAAACTGCTGCAGCTTGGAACGATAAGCGAGGCGCGACTCCGGGTTTCCCACGGAATTGAGCTCAACTTGCACCCCTTGAATCCCGACTTTCTTGTAAAATGCATAGCCAAGCGCGATCACTTCCGCATCTAATGACGGATCCGAAGATCCGATCGCTTCTACCCCAAATTGATGCAATTGACGGTATCGTCCAGCTTGCGGCTGCTCATACCGAAACATCGGCCCGATATAATACAGTTTCGATAGATCGGGCAAGCCATGCAATTTATTTTCCACGTATGCCCGCACGATTCCGGCCGTTCCTTCCGGGCGCAAAGACATGCTCCGCTTCCCTTTGTCTTCAAACGTGTACATCTCTTTTTCAACGACATCTGTCGTTTCGCCGATCCCGCGCGTGAACAGCTCGGTCTGTTCAAAGATCGGCGTGCGAATTTCTTTGTAATTGTACTGTTCGCACAAAGATCGTGCTGTATTTTCCAAAAACTGCCATACTTCTGTTTGCTCCGGCAGCAAATCTTGCGTTCCTTTCGGTTTTTGATACAACGAATACCCCTCCTTCACGTAATTTCAAAACTTGCTTTGCATTTCCTAATGATGCGAGCAGGGCGTATTAAAAAATCTCCCGCCCCTGACCTTCATTGTCAGGGACGAGAGATTGTTAACGAACATCACCCGTGGTGCCACCCACATTCCAGTTTCCTGATTTAAGGAAACTGCTCTTGTCGTTTAACGCACGCATGCGCCGGCAGCTATGTCTCGATTGACCGAGTTTTCACAGCCGGTTCTCCAGGATGTCTTTCATTCGTCCATCACAAGAATGCTTCCAGCCCAAGGGAGCCTCTAAACTGCATGCGTCTGCCAAATCTGCCATGACACATGAAGCGGCTTCGCCTATCGGCATTCCTCTCTGTATGCTTGGGTCCGAACTACTCTTTCCTTTCACCGAATCGCTATTCGATTATTGCTCCGCAGAGCTTGGTCGTTCATCGTCTATAAAAACGTAACTGATCACTATTTTAATATTCAGTATGGACAAAGTCAATAGAAAATATGACAGAATGTTGTTCGTCTGTGACTTATCATTTGGAAACAGCCATCAATCAGCTGTTGAAACATGAATTAACTGTC
>CALKAN010000143.1 GCA_937983035.1 uncultured Paenibacillaceae bacterium
GGGCGATGCCGATCGGCGGCGCCAATCTGATCGGCGGCTTCATATTTGGAATCGGCATGACGATTGCAGGCGCCTGCGGATCCGGGACGCTGTATCGCTGCGGCATGGGCTATGTTCAATTTTGGGTCGTGCTGCTGTTTGCCATCGCCGGCAACTTGTTGTTTGCGCTCATCTATGATCCGTGGGCCAAAAATTATTTTGTTGAGCCGCTCACGATGAAAGAAGAAGGTTACACCTTGTTCAGCTTGTCGAACCATTATCTTCTTCTTCCGATTCTGATCACCGCCGCCATGATTGCCATTGCTGCTTATCGTTTTGGATGGAAGCGCGTGACTGCCGGCGCGATAGATATGTTTACGAGCTGGTCAGGCAATCCGCTGAAACAGCCCCACTGGGATATCCGCTTCGTTGGATTCGCCATCGGGATCGTAGGAACGATTCAGTTTGCCTTGATGTCCAATGTGAGCATCACCGGTCCAGAGACGCGAATCGGCGGCGTGTTTGTCGCAACGCTGTTTGGGGATGATGCGGTATATAACAATACTTATTTAAACGGCATGTTCGCCGGTTACCCCAATATTGGATTAGGGCCTGAGGAAGTGTTGATCTTTTTCCTCATTATTGGTTCATTTCTGGCTGCTCTGTTCAGCGGAAGCTTTAAACTTCGCTTTCCGAAGCGAAACCGGCTGCCGTATGCAATCTTGGGCGGGTTGTTGATGGGCGTAGGTTCACGCATTGCGCCGGGCTGCAACATTGCGAATATCATTACAGGCGTGGGCGGCTTGTCCTTGAGCAGCTTCGTGGCCATCATTGGCATGATGATCGGAATATTTGTTGTGGTTGCCTATGTATTTAAAATGCCTTTAATGTTGTTTTATCGCGAAAAAGATGACGGCGGCGTTTCCGCTTGATTCTTGCCGCGGATCAGCCTTTCGGGAATCTCGAAAGGCTGTTTTTATTTGCCTGATGCCGTTGAATTTCATTGTGCATCAGGCTCTTTATGTTTGCTTAAGCAAACGATTAACAGCATATTTTAACTTTGCAGCCCAAATTTTAAAAAAGTGATTGACAAATGAAGTTGAACCAGTGTATTATGTACCTAACACACTAAGTGTATTAAAAATATAGTACACTATTACATTCATAAGGAGGGCATTGAGAATGAGCAATGCGTCATGGGCAGGCTTGTTGAAGAAAGAATTTCGGCTGGGGTTTCCGACGATAGTTGGAGCGTTTGTTTTGATGATGTTTTTTTTGGGGCTGGGGACGTATTTCAATCTGAAACATCAGGAACCGGGCATCCTTTTCAGCATTTCTATCTTTGTGGCGGCGGTTCATTTCTTCTTCTTGCCGGGATATATGTTAGTCAGCTTAATCAAGGAGCATTCCCGAATGCATTTATGGCTGCACAGCTTGCAACCGGGCAGAAACTTGCTGCTGGCCAAACTGATCAACGGAGTGTTGGCGGCGGCTGCATCAATGATCATCCCGACATGGATTTGTCTGGCAACATTTGAATCTGCGGTGCATCCGTTTATTCAACTGAATGATTCATGGAATGGGCTGATGATCGGATTTCTCATCATCGCGCATATGATCGGATTTTCTTTGTATGTAACGCTTTGGGGCATTTTTTATTGGGTGATTTACCGCTGGATTGCTGTTTATTTTGGCAAAATAAGCTGGCTTATCACGATTTTGATCATCATCGGCGGTTCTGTGCTCATATCTGCGTGGAGCGAGACGGCGCTGTTTGATTTGTTGACCGAGTGGGGGGCGATTCCAATCAATATTGACAAGTATGTGACGCTGCTTCCCGGGGGGAACATATCGCTGGGAGATATGGACTCGTATGTTTATGCAGGTTCGTATGTTTATTACACGGTCGTTGCCGTTATTGTCTTCCTCGTTTCAAGCTGGCTGTTGGACCGCAAAGTTGAGGTGCGATAAATGAGCTACGAATTTAATCCTGCTAAGCCGATCTATTATCAGTTGGCAGAACGCGTATGCAAACTAATTGTGCGCAAAGAACTGAATGCCGGGGATAAGCTGCCTTCTGTCAGAGAGTTTGCTGTTCAATACGGGGTCAATCCAAATACGGTTCAACGAACGTACAGGGAGCTGGAAGGAATGAATATTGTGGAAACGAGAAGAGGGCAAGGGACGTTTGTCACGGAGAACGAGACGATTTTGGAACAATTGCGCGAATCACTGAAACAAGAACATATCGCCGGATTCGTGCAGGACATGAAAGAAATGGGATTTAAAAATGATGAAATTTTAAACGGTCTGACAGATTATTTGAACAAAATGAACAAGGGGGAGACCGATGATGATCGAATTTAAGCATGTGACCAAAAAATATTTGCAGAACGTTGCGCTGGATGACGTGTCGTTTCGGCTTGAGCCGGGCAAAATTATCGGCATTGTCGGAGAGAACGGCAGCGGAAAGTCAACGACATTGAAATTGATGTCAGGTTTGGTTCGGCCGACGCACGGAACGGTTCTGATCAACGGCGAGTCGGCGGATCGCTTCATCAGCAAGCACGTATCTTATTTGTCGGAGCTGGATGCATTTTATCCTTTTTTCACCGTTGGAGATGCGGCAGATTTTGCAAAGAGCCAATTTCCTGATTATAACGAACAGAAGGCAAATGAAATTTTGCAATTTATGAATCTCGACCGGAATGTAAAAGTAAAGAATTTGTCCAAAGGAAACCGAGGCCGGTTAAAAATTGCCTTGGTGCTGGCCCGCGAAGCACCGATTATTTTGATGGATGAGCCGCTGTCCGGCCTGGATCCTTTAGTCAGAGATTCGATCGTCAAAGGATTCGTTTCATTTATTGATTTAGAGAAGCAGACGCTCATCGTTACGACACATGAAATTAAAGAAATCGAGTCATTGCTTGATCAAGTAGTCTTCATTCGAAAAGGAAAAGTGTTGGCTATTGAAGATGTGGAAGAGATCAGAATGAATCAAGGTTTGAGCGTCGTCGATTGGATGAAACAACAGCACGCTTCCATTTCATGACATCAGCATCACCAACATAAGCAGAGGCTTCCTATTGCCTCTGCTTAAGATTCGGTTTCTTCGGATTCGAGCCGGACCAACTCGGTGTCGTCCGACGCGGGGC
>CALKAN010000144.1 GCA_937983035.1 uncultured Paenibacillaceae bacterium
GCTCGTCGCATGGTGAATAATGTGATCATGCTTCCACTTCTCATACGGAAAATGCGTGATAATGCCTGCGATCGTGCCGAGCAATCGATTTGCCTTGCTGCTTTTAAAAAAGGACATATGCGTGCAATCATGGAAGATGATGAATATTCTAACGACAAATCCTGCAGCCGCCAAAGAAAATGCAAGGCTCAGCCAAATTGACACGCCTAAACTATAATATGCGCCCAACCACAGCAGAATAAAAGGAATAAACGAATTGAAAACTTGGATTATGCTCACCTTTTGATTCGGAACAGCGAACGGGGCAACGCTTTGCGATAATCTCGCTTGCTTTTTTTTGCTCATCTTTTCTCTCCTTGGAAACGAAATACTGTACTTTCCATTTTATAGCGGCAGCGAATGCAATCATAGTCATAAACGTCAATAAGTCGATATGACAAATGTCATATGCCGTTGACGACATGCTTCAAAAGATGAGCAATCATATAGTAGCCTTCGCCGCGCGTCATGACGCGGTCTTCATTCACTTTGTTGTAGAACCATTCATCGATCAAATTCAATTGCAGCGCGCGATCCCACGCTTCATGCCGCTCCACCTGCTCATCGGCAAAAAATTTAACGATCAGCTGCGCAAACGAATCCCGCGAATAATGCATCTGATCATTCGGCGTCCCGTATAATGCGTTTAATGCAGTTGGATCTCCCGGCGGTGAAGGATTCGGCGATTGACGATATCCGTTCAGCAGCAAATTGGCGAATATTTTCACATGCATCAGCTCGTCAACATACAGCTCATTATTGTAATCCGCAGGCAAAATCGTATGATCCATCAAGTAAAGCACGGCATCTTCGTAAAATTCGCCTTTGTATTTGTAATCTGCTTCGAAATGATCGACCCATGCGCCTTGCTCCGCCAACTTCTCCCGCAGCTTCTCGATCAAGTCGTGATCTTTGCTCATCGTTCTAAAATCGACATCATGGTCCAATGACAATGCCGCCGCCGCTCCCGCCGCTTCTCCCGTGACCATTCCCGTCGGCACTATTCTCGCGCTGCCGGCAGCCAAGGATGAGTATCCGGCAGATCTTCCTGCTACGAGCAAATTGTCCACCTTTAAAGGCACAAGGCTTCGAAACGGAATCGCGTACCGGTCCGGATTCACCGCAACAAAGCCGAGATCCGTCATGGACGTCGCCTGAATATCTGCAGGATACCCGCCGTAGCCGATGCTGTCCCAATGGTCGCGGTTGCGCCACAAATCCGAAACTTGCAGCTGATATTCGGCCAAAATGTGCCGAGATTCACGAACATACATTTCCGTCGGTCTTTCCCCAATAGTTGCATTCTCAAAACCGGGCAGCTCCTCTTTCAAGTAAGCGAGTATATGTTCAAATTCAGCCAACCCTTTTTGCAGCGCTTCTCGTTTTGACTCCTCATTCAACACGTCTACTCCAAAAATGTGCAGAGCATTGATGTAAAATACTTCTGTATTCTCCTCTTTCACGCGCACAATATTTAGTCCGCGCAAGCGAATGTTATCTTGAGCAGGCTGATAATAATCATGAAGCTCAACGAATCCCCATGCCACGTCGTCATTGACGTCCGCGCCGCCCAGAATGCCTTTTTTCCCCGCTTTTTTTATTTTTGACCAATTCACGTTCAGAACTTTAATGATTGGCGTAACCGCCATCCAGCGCGCATCGAATCCAAGATCCTGTTGTCCGACAAAATAAGGCACGCCTGCCATGGCAGCCAAATCAGCGTCTTGAGTCGCATCGATATATCGCTTTGCCTTGATCACATGTTGTCCTTGCTCGTTTTTCACTCGCACATGTTCAATGAGGCTGCCCTCTTTATTCATTTGGACGTCGACGAGGGAAGTGTTCAGCATCAACGTTAAATTCGGCTCATTCACTGCCATGGACAAAAATGCTTTTTTCGCTCTTTCGATGCTGAATCCATCCCGATTGCCGACCAGCTTGTGCCACTCTGAAAAAATTCCCCTGGACAGCGTTTGGCCATCCCGTCCTCTCGGCATGTCCAAATAATTCAACCAACCGTACGTAAACAATCCTCCCAGAACGTCGCGGTGCTCGATCAGCAATGTTTTGA
>CALKAN010000145.1 GCA_937983035.1 uncultured Paenibacillaceae bacterium
GTAGGACGCTGCCAAGCCAAAACGAAGTCTCGATGGAAGCATCGAGGCTTTTTTTTGTTTTTGTTTGAAGGATTGTTTCCTCATTGCGTGAATAAAAGTGGATGTACAAACACCAAAGATGAATTAAAATCATATTTTACTATACAAACAAATATATTTACATTGCTGTATAGATTGCTAGATTTTAGGGTATGCTAGAATATAAAAAAAAACAAAACGGATGATCATGGAGGTTCGGGGGTGATCGATATATGTCAGAAGAAAAAAAGAATTGCTGCATTGTGTGCGGCAATATGACTTCCAGCGGAATTCATATATGCGAAGAATGGATTTGCATTGATTGCGAAAACGAAATTGTGCAAACGGATGTCGGTGACGAGAAATATCCTTTTTTTATCCATCGCTTGAGACAAATTTGGTATAAACAAGATGCTTGATTGATTAGATGAGCTTTCATTGCCATGCATTTGCATGATTCAAATTTCATCATCACCATTTGTATAGGATTTCTATGTCGCTTTATGAGGGACAGAACAGGAATCCTATTTTTGATTTTACACATATTTCACAGTCATCTTTATATTCGCCGAGTTTTTTATGTTATACTTTTAGCAGTTGCTAACAATAAGATGGATTGGAAGAAATAGATTGTTGGATCAAAGCAAAGCGCCATTGTTGGAGCAAATGATTAAGCATGCAAAACAAAATACAAAAAGTTTTCATGTACCAGGGCACAAGTCAGGCCGCACATATGAAAGCAGCATTGCATATCCTTATTTTGCTTCAATTATGCCCTTAGATTTAACTGAGATTACTGGATTAGACGATTTGCACGATCCTAATGGGGTCATTTTAGAAGCGCAATCGCTGGCTGCCGAGCTTTTCGGAGCGGATTACACTTCTTTTTTAGTTGGCGGCAGCACGTCTGGAAACTTGGCCATGATTTTGTCATTATGCAATCCCGGGGATGTGATGATCGTTGACCGGGAAGTGCATAAATCAGTCATTCATGGATTAATGTTAGCGAAAGCGAAAGCGGTTTTCATTGATTCTGCCATCGACCCGAATTTCGGTGTTCCAAAAGGGATGCGCATCGATATGTTGGAAGCGGCGATTCAGCAATATCCGGAAGCGAAAGCAGTCTTGTTAACGAATCCAAATTATTATGGGCTCGGGCAGCAATTAAAACCGATCGTTGAAATTGCTCACCGATTCGGCATGCCGGTATTAGTAGACGAAGCACACGGAGCTCATTACGGTTTTCATCCAAGATTGCCTGATCGAGCGTTGTCAGAAGGCGCAGACGCTGTTGTACAGTCTCCGCATAAAATGCTGACGGCGATGACGATGAGCGGAATGCTGCACATCAAAGGAGATCGCGTGAATTACAAAAAAACAGCGCGTGCGCTGTCGATGATACAAAGTTCCAGTCCTTCATATCCTATTCTGGCTTCGATGGATTGGACGCGCAAAGTAATGGCAGAGCAAGGTTATGAACTTATATCTAAAGGGCTGGAAGCAGTGGATTGCTTTAGAAATAAAATGCGGGCATTGCATTGCTTTTCGCTTAACTCCTTGGATGTGCCTTCTCCGTATACGCAAGATCCTTTTAAAATATTAATTAAAGATAATACAGGAACGTTAAATGGCAGACAACTGCAAGAAGAATTAGAAAAACGGGGATGCTTTATGGAGATGTCCCAATCTGATTTTGTGCTCGCGGTATTTACATTAGCCAGCACTTTAGAAGATGCAGAGCATTTGTACTTAAGCCTGAAAGATATTCAAGAGAAATTCGACTTGAACAATCGCGAATTTTGCAGTTCATCAAATGGCAAGAATGATGAACGAACTGATCAAATTTATGGACAACAGAACAACAATAGGCCGCATGTGCCGCCTGCAATCGATTTTGGCTTTCATGATTCGGAAGAGTTTGAAATTGTTGAGTTGGCGATTGATGAAGCCGTTGGCAGGCGAAGTTATCGAGCGGTCACGCCTTACCCGCCGGGGGTTCCCATATTATTTCCCGGGGAATGGATTACAGAACATAAGGTGACGGAAATCAAACGTCTGCTCAAGCAAAGGGTCAATTTTCAAGGATTGCGCATAAACGGGAACGTTATGATTGAAACTTATTAAACGGTTTGCAGAATGAGGACAGGAGAAGATGGCATCATGAAACAAAGGAAAGGAAAGTTTATCACGGTGGAAGGAGGGGAAGGTGCCGGCAAGACGACGTTAATTGAGCGCATGCAGCGTTATTGCCAGACTAAAGGGCTTGACATCGTGGTGACAAGAGAGCCGGGCGGGGTGAAATTAGCCGAGCATTTGCGTGAATTGATATTAGATCCTGATCAGACGATGGACGGCATTACAGAAGCGCTGCTTTATGCTGCAGCCAGAAGAGAACATTTATTGAATAAAATTGTACCGGCCTTGGAGCGAGGCGCCTTTGTCGTGTGTGATCGATATGTTGACAGCAGTTTAGCTTATCAGGGTTATGCGAGGGGAATCGGCATCGATGAAGTGTATCAATTGAACCAATTTGCCATTCAAACATGGATGCCGGATTTGACTTTTTATTTAGATTTGCCCCCCGAAATTGGACTTGAAAGAATTGAACAAAATAAACAGCGGGAAGTCAATCGCTTGGACATGGAAAAACTAAGCTTTCATCAAAAAGTGCGGGAAGGTTATCGCTTATTGCGAGATCGTTTTCCTGACCGAATCATTCAGATCGATGCCTCTGAGGAATTTTCCAAAGTGTGGGCGGCTGTTCAAATACATTTAGATAAAGTCATGGAAATGAAGTAAAAACAATAAAAATATGAGGTACAAATGCAGCACCTATTGTATAATATAAATAAGTATAATGTCAGAAAATAGTGAAACCGTTTACTATTAAATAATGATTCTGAAGCCGGCGTGAAAATCATGTATAATAAGAGGAGGGATTACTGTGAAGTTGGTGATTGCAGTAGTACAAGACAAGGACAGCAACCGTCTATCGAACGCATTGGTGAAAGAAGGAATCAGCGCGACGAAATTAGCCAGCACTGGCGGATTTTTAAGGTCTGGCAACACCACTTTCATGATCGGAATAGAAGATGACCGGGTGCATGAAGTGCTGCAAGTGATCAAGTCCAACTGCCGAGTTAGAGATCAACTGGTTACCCCTGTTTCCCCAATGGGCGGCACGACAGATTCCTATATTCCATTCCCCGTTGAAGTTCAAGTCGGCGGCGCGGCAGTATTTGTGTTGCCGGTCGAACGTTTTGAACATTTCTAGATATCTCATAAGGCAGGTTCATTGAAACATGAAAATTAATCCGGGCGCTCCGTCTATTCATAGAAATGCACTGCCGCAAGATTCTTCGGCTCATCTAACAACGAATCAGAAAAGTTTTGCTGATTATATGAGACAACAGACGAGGCTCAGGTCTCAAGAGCAATTGCACGAATTGTTGAAGCAAATCGAATGGAAAGGCTCTTTGTTGACAAGATCATTGACGGTGCGCGATCTATATGAATATAAGCGTTTTGTAAGGGAATTTTTGGATGCGGCAGTGCGCCAAGGAATCGGTCTGAAAGAAACGAGAGGGTATAATCGCCGCGGCAGAGGCAAAAGATATGTCATCATCGAAGAGGTGGATCGGCATTTGCTTGCTTTAACCGATCAAATGCTTGCCGATGAGAGCAAAAGGTTAGAGCTTTTGCACAGAATCGGCGAAATCAGGGGTTTGCTGATTCATTTGCTGTATTAATGGTTGAATGATTTGTTATCGCATTGGAGAGAAGAGAAATGTCTTTCGACAGTGTAATCGGTCAGAAAAAAGCAGTGCAATTGCTGCAATCACAGCTCAGGCATGGGCAGGTGTCTCATGCTTATATGTTCAGCGGGCCGGCAGGCACTGGGAAACGCAAATTGGCTTTGGCATTGGCGAAAGCCTTATTTTGTATACAAAAGCAAGATGACGGATGCGGAAGCTGTGATGAGTGCACCAAAATAGAAAGCGGAAATCACCCGTTTTTTTATTCCGTGAAACCGGACGGACAATCGATAAAAATTGATCAAATTCGAGAGCTGCAGAGCCGTTTTTCTTATAAAAGCGATGAGAGGAAAGCAGCTGTGATTGAAGAAGCGGATCGCATGACGGTGCAAGCTGCGAACAGTTTGCTTAAATTTCTTGAGGAGCCGTTGTCAGCCTGCGTCATCATACTCATCGCCGAAAATGGCCAAGCCGTATTGCCGACCATTCGATCTCGGGTTCAAACGATCCATTTGCTGCCCCTTTCTGCATCGGAGATGGAGCAGCGTTTGGTCGAACGAGGCTGCAAGCAAGAACTGGCAAGAACTGCAGTGAGACTGACGTCCGGCGTCGAAGCGGCTGCAGAGCTGGCTGAGCAAGAATGGTTTGCGGAAATTCGCAAATTAGTGATACAATTAGCTAAAGAGTCGCAGCATAGATCATCCGAAGCTTTGCTCACATTGCATAAGCAGTGGACAGCATTGGAACTGCAGGAGCATTTGGATCATATGCTCGATTTGTTTATCATATGGTTTAGAGACGTTGTGCAAATTCACAGCGGTAATGAGAAGGGCCTGGCATTTGC
Organism: uncultured Paenibacillaceae bacterium; assembly: GCA_937983035.1. Classification (GTDB taxonomy): domain Bacteria; phylum Bacillota; class Bacilli; order Paenibacillales; family CALAME01; genus CALKAN01. The sequence continues at coordinate 4,618 of CALKAN010000145.1, forward strand.
AGACCAGCTCTCATTGCTTCAGCAACACGCCCGCAAGCGAGATCCTTCATTCTGGGTTCATTGCATGGAGCACGCGGTGGAGGCGAAGAAGCGCCTTCGTTACAACGTTAATCCGCAACTGGCGCTTGAACAATTTTTGATTCATATACAGGGGGAATAACGTTTGTATTCAGTGATAGGAGTACGCTTTAAAAAAGCGGGTAAAATATATTACTTTGATCCGACAGACTTGGACATTACCGATCAAGATTATGTCATCGTCGAGACGGCTCGCGGCATTGAGTATGGCAAAGTCGTCATCGGCAGAAGAGAAGTGGATGAATCTGATGTAGTTCTGCCTCTGAAAAAGGTAATCAGAGTAGCGGATGAATCAGATTATAAAATCGTGGAAGCGAATCGTTCAGATGCGAAAAAAGCTTTTCAGATTTGTTTGGAGAAAATTGCAAACCACAAGTTAGAGATGAAACTTGTGGATGTTGAATATACATTTGACCGCAACAAAATTATTTTTTACTTCACGGCGGACGGAAGAGTAGATTTCAGAGAATTGGTGAAGGATCTGGCTTCCGTATTCAGGACGAGGATAGAATTAAGGCAAATCGGCGTGAGGGATGAAGCGAAGATGGTCGGCGGGCTGGGTCCTTGCGGCAGGCCGCTTTGCTGTTCCACATGGCTTGGCGACTTCGAACCCGTATCGATTAAAATGGCCAAAGACCAGAATTTGTCTTTAAATCCGACGAAAATCTCAGGTCTATGCGGCAGACTCATGTGCTGTTTGAAATATGAGCATGATCAGTACGAAAGTGCCAAAAATGAATTGCCTAAAGTTGGCAGCTTAGTCATCACTTCGTATGGGGAGGGTAAAGTTGTCGGTCTGCACGTAGAGAAGATGACCGTTCATGTCAAATTGTTTGAACAAAACAAAGTGATGGAATTGCCAGTGGATGATGTGGCTGAATTGGAGAACGTATGATCATGGGTTGAGGTGGAACCGTGAACAATAATGAATTATATGAAGAAATTGTTTCGTTGGAAGAACGACTAGGTGAACTTAACCGTCATTTCAGCACGCTCAGACAACGTTTAGTCCACCTTATGGAGGAAAATCAGCGTTTAATTACCGAAAATGAGCAGTTTCGCAAAATATTAAAAGACAATCCTGAGCCTGCCGGCACGCAGAAGGCGGACAAGCCGGAGGCAGTCGTCGGCGAAGGTTACGACAACTTGGCGAGACTGTATAATGAAGGTTTTCATATTTGCAATGTTTATTATGGTCATTTGCGCACCGAAGGGGATTGTCTGTTCTGTCTATCGTTTCTCAATAAATAGCGAAAATCCGTAGGAGTTTGTTCCTGCGGATTTTTCATACATCATACATATCAGCGGGTTTAAACAGTAAGGAGCAAGGTCATGGAACGGATCGATGATCTAATGACTAATGATTTGAAGATTATACAGAGCGAAGATACGTTTCGTTTTTCGATGGATGCAGTGCTTTTGGCGAGGTTCGCCACAGTTCCGGCGAAAGGCAATATTTTGGATCTGTGCACTGGCAACGGCGTCATCCCGTTGCTGCTGTCCACCCGTACAAAAGCTTCGATCACAGGCGTGGAAATTCAAGGGAGATTAGCAGATTTAGCTCAAAGAAGCGTTCAATTAAACGGATTGGAAGATCAAATTCGCATTGTTCATGAAGATTTGAGACAGTTTAAAGGAGAGGCTGGCAAACAATATTATGATTTAATTACGGTCAATCCGCCCTATTTGCCGTCTGCAAGGGGCGATGCCAATTTAAATCCGTATTTGGCTGCGGCCAGACACGAAATTTACTGCACATTGGAAGATGTCATGGATGCATGCCGCAGATTAACGAAAACCGGAGGCAAAATTGCGATGATTCACCGGCCGTCTCGTTTGGCCGACATTATGACGGCGATGCGGAAAGCGAAAATCGAGCCGAAGCGCATCCGTTTTGTCCATCCGAAACAGACTAGTGAAGCGAACATGGTATTGATCGAAGGCATTAAAGACGGCAACCCTGAGGTGCGCCTTCTTCCGCCTTTAATTGTGTACGATGATCATCAACAATACAGTCAAGAGCTGCTTGAGTTATATTATGGAGAAAAGGGGAAACAACGTTGAAAATACAACAAAGCTACGAGAAACAAGATTCTCAGCCAGAGGCTGGCGAGCTGTATTTGGTGGCGACCCCTGTCGGCAATTTGGAAGATATGACTTACCGAGCTGTTCGAATTTTGAGCGAGGTTGATTTTATTGCATGTGAAGATACGCGCCGCACATTGAAGCTTCTCAGTCATTTTCAAATAAAAAACCGGCTGTTCAGCTATCATGAGCACAATATGCGAAACAGCGGTCCGGAATTGATTCGCCGTCTGAAATCCGGCGAGAAAGGGGCGTTAGTTTCTGATGCCGGGATGCCCGCAATCTCTGATCCGGGGTATGAATTAGTGAAGGAAGCCATTGAGGAAGGGATTAAAGTGATTCCCATTCCAGGAGCAAATGCAGCGCTCACAGCGCTCGTTGCTTCGGGACTTCCTACGGATCGATTTACGTTCATCGGTTTTCTCCCTCGGGATCAGAAGGCCGCGGAACAACTGCTGACTGAATTGCAATTTCGGAAAGAAACGTTAATCTTTTATGAAGCGCCGCATCGGCTGATGAAGACACTCCATCTCATGGCAGCGGTTTGGCACCCGGAGCGAAGAATCGTGCTTGCGCGGGAGATTACGAAACGTTATGAAGAATGGGCAAGGGGAACTTTGGCAGCATGCATCGCCTATTTAGAGGAGCACCCGCCTGTTGGAGAATATTGCGTGCTGATCGAAGGGCATGACAAGGAACATTCAGAGCAGGAAGAAAACCGCTGGTGGCAGCTGATGAGCGTAGAAGAACATTACCAAGCATATTGCAGCCGCGGATTAGACCGCAAGGAAGCGTTGAAAGCAGTGGCGAAAGACCGCGGCGTAAGCAAAAGAGACGTCTATGCTGTATTGCATGGAAAAGACACCCAATGATGGAAAAAAAAGAAATCTGCACCCAAGAGCGGCATTTATGGCGCTCAAGGGGCAGACCCTAGATAAAGGAGATTAAAAAAGGTTAGAATTAACAAATTAGCACTGCTCATTATTATACCTTATTTTTCTTCATTTGTCATGGAATTATAAATTTCAAGCAGTTCAGGAATGCAAGATTTGCTGATCATCTTGCCTTTGAAGTAAACAAGGTCATCCGAATCGCCGGTAAACACGCAAGACGGCTCATATTTTTTCAATACAATATGATCGCCGTCGACATAAATTTCAAGTGAATCTTTTTCCCCTATTCCTAATGTGCGGCGCAGTTCAATCGGTATTACTACGCGTCCCAGTTCGTCAACTTTCCTTACGATTCCGGTTGATTTCATAGAGAAAGATTGCCTCCTAACAAAAATTTGTCGTCATAATTCGACATTCATTTTAATGTCATAGTACCATTACTTGGCAAATTGGTCAATAGTTTTTATAGATGATTCATTTCGAAAGAATTGACATAAAATTGACTTTACTTCATTTTTTTGACAGTTTTTTTCGGCATGCACGAACAGAGTCAATGACAGAACATAGATCTCAAATTTGTTTTTTAATTCAGGGAGGTGTCATAGTGATGGAAGAAAAAGTATTCAAAGATCCGATTCACAAATACATTTATGTGCAAGACCGGATGATTTGGGATTTGATCAATACGAAAGAGTTTCAGCGATTGAGGCGCATTCGCCAGCTTGGCACTTCTTTTTTTACTTTTCACGGTGCAGAACACAGCCGCTTCTCTCATTCGCTGGGCGTATATGAGATCACGAGAAAAATTATTTCCAGGTTTGAAAGAAACCGCTTTCCAGACTGGCCGCAAGAAGAAAAGCGGCTGTGCTTGTGCGCGGCTTTGCTGCACGACACCGGGCACGGGCCGTTTTCTCATTCGTTGGAACCGGTTTTTGATGTTCATCACGAAGATTGGACATGCCGCATCATCCAAGGGGACACCGAAATTAATCGCGTATTGTCGCAGGAATCATCGGATTTTCCCGATCGAGTGGCTGCAGTCATACGGAAAACATACGAAAAGCCGATTGTCACCTCTTTAATTTCCAGTCAATTGGATGCGGATCGAATGGATTATTTGTTAAGAGATGCTTATTTTACCGGCGTGAATTACGGGACGTTTGATTTGGAAAGAATTGTACGGATGCTGCGGCCGCATCAAGGGAAAATTGTCGTGAAAGAAACGGGCATGCATGCCGTGGAAGATTACTTGATGTCACGGTATCAAATGTATTGGCAAGTATATTTCCATCCCGTTACCCGCAGTGCAGAAATCATATTAAGAAAAATTATGCAGCGAGCGAAGGATTTGTTTCAAAACGGGTATGCTTTCCAATTTCTCATTGATCCGTTTCCGTCATTGTTTGAAGGCAGTTTGAACATTCAAGAATATTTAATGCTGGATGAATCTTTGCTGCAAGCGACATTGATGCAATGGATGTCGGAAAAAGACGAAGTGCTGGCTGATCTGTGTGAACGATTCATCCATCGCCGATTGTTTAAGTACGAAACATTGGAGCCATGGAACGAGCAGAAGGAAGAAGAAATAAAGGCTCAATTGGAAGCAGCCGGCATGGATGCGGTATATTATTTGGAGCGGGACGATGCAGCGGATCTGACCTATGACATCTATCGGCCTGCAGATCCGATTTTGCTTCTGACTGAAGAAGAGAATATGGCAGAGATTTCGGAAAAATCAGATATCGTTCGTTCCATCAGCGGAATTCGCAGCAAGACGCGGCTTCTGTATTATCCTCAAGATTTGCTGCAAAAGTTGTAAATGATTGCCGTAAAACGGCGAAAGACGAAATTGTTTGAAGAAGGGAGTTTTTTTGATGTTATTTGACACGCACATGCATTTGAATGCCTCTCAATTTGATGAAGACCGCGAGGAGGTGTTGAAGCGGGCGCGAGAGCATGGAGTAGGCATGATGGTCAATGTCGGATTTAATAGAGAAACGATTGAGGAAACGCTGCAATTGGCCGAAATGCATGATTTTATTTATGCAGCCGTCGGCTGGCATCCAACAGACGCCGTCACGATGAAAGATGAAGATCTGGCTTGGCTGGAGGAGTTGTGCGAACACCCTAAGGTGGTGGCGCTGGGCGAGACGGGATTGGATTATTATTGGGATACATCGCCGAAGGACGTGCAGCAGGAGGTTTTCCGCAAACAAATTCGGCTCGCGATAAAGAAAAACATGCCGCTTATTATACATAATCGCGACGCGCATCAAGATGTGCTGCAGATTTTGCGGGAAGAGCACGCAGAGGAAACAGGCGGCATCATGCATTGCTTTTCCGGCGATTGGGAAACAGCGAAGCAAGCGTTGGAGATGAATTTTTATATTTCATTTGGCGGGCCGATCACATTCAAAAACGCCAAATTGCCAAAAGAAGTGCTTGCGCAAGTGCCGCTTGATCGCCTGCTGATCGAAACAGACTGCCCGTACTTGGCTCCTCATCCATACCGCGGGAAGCGAAATGAGCCCGGATATGTGCGATTGGTGGCAGAGGCCGCAGCTGAAATTAAAGGCATAAGCGTGCAGGAAATAGAGGAAATAACAACAAAAAATGCCAAAAATGTATTTAAATTGAATTAAAAAAAGCCGAAATCGCGAGAGAATGCTCGTTTTCCTCATGAATTTAGCGGTTTCATGCGGTTAATTCTCTAAAACTCGCTGATTATGATGCGTTTTTCCATGCTAATGCTGTTTTTTTCGCTTTGCATATCAGCGATAAAGTGCGTAAGATCACATTAGTGAAGCATCGATCCAAGCAAATTTTTCCATTTTTTCGATTGTCTTTATGAATTTCTGACCTCGCTCGTACTAAAAGAAAACAACTTTACATAGAAATAAATCAAAGCTGGGCTGGGGTCAATCGCATCAAGAAATTCATAAGGACAGGGGGAGTCAATCAAAGGAGGAAGAATCAATGGAAACGATGCGATCCAAACAAGGACTTCGCACTCATCGCATGATTGTGGCATGTTCATTTACGTTTGCCGCCATGCTTCTAATGATGCTGATATATTCGCAGCATTTTGGAACGAAGCGGGTCATTTTGACCGTGAATGGAAACGAAATGCAAATCGAAACAAGACAAGATACCGTGCAGGACATGCTTGAAGAGCTGAATATCCCGATTAGAGCGCATGACCGCATATCTGTTGATTTATCCCATCCTGTTCGTTCCGGGGATGAAATTGAGCTTGTTCACACTTTTCCTGTCACGATTGTTGCAGCAGGGAAAGAACGCATTGAATATACGTCTGGTGAAAACGTTCGAGAAGTGCTCGAAGAAGCCGGGTTGGAACTGAAGCCGGAAGATGAAGTGAGGCCCGGATTGGATCAATCTGTTGATGCAGGAGACCGGATTGAAGTCGTGCGCGTCACGAAACAGATTGAAACGGTCGAAGAGACGATCGCAGTGAAAACCGTTCGGGTGGAGAATGATCGGCTGCTTGCCGGCAAAGAGATGGTTGTTCAGCCGGGCCGCGAAGGCATCTTAGTTCGCACTATAGAGAAAAAATTTGAAAACGGACGCTTGACAGAAACGAAAGTTTTATCCGAACAAGTCATGCAGGAAAGCGAGGATCGAATCGTTGCAGTAGGCACGCGCCAGCCTGTGGCTGTCCTGTCATCGCAATCGCCTGATATCGACGTCATTACGAAAGACGGACTTACTTTTGGGGTCAAAAAAGTGCTGGATAACGTCACTTTAACGGCCTATGATGCAGGCTTCAAGTCCACTGGGAAAACGAGCGATCACCCGCAATACGGCATTACTTATACGGGTGCGAAAGTGAAAGAAGGCCATACTGCAGCAGTTGACCCGGATGTCATTCCGCTCGGCTGGTGGATCTATATCGAGGGAATCGGCTTGCGCAAAGCTGAAGATATCGGAAGCGCGATCAAAGGCAAGAAGATCGATATTTATTTTGACAGTGAAGAAGAAGCGAATCGTTTTGGCGTCAAAAAAGGATACAAAGTTTATATCATCGGGCCGAACAAACCTGAAATGCATTAATTTTGGCCGAGTTGAAAATCATGATATGATAGGAGGGGGTGCACAAGCCCTCTCTTTTTGATTTTATTTTATTACTTACGCATAGAAAATGAATTCACTCATCTGTCTGATGTTAGATTCACATACGGGAGGCCCGCATGATAAGGGAATTGATTGTTGTCGAAGGCAAGGATGATACAGTTGCAATTAAAAGGGCGGTGGACGCCGATACGATTGAAACAGGCGGTTCTGCCATTAATCGGGAAGTGATCGAACAAATCCGTTTGGCTCAAAAGCGCAGGGGCGTGATTGTCTTTACGGATCCAGATCATGCAGGAGAACGATTGCGGCGCATCATTATGGAGCGCGTGCCAGGCCGCAAGCATGCTTTCATAACCCCGGAAGAAGGTTCGCACAAAGGAAAAGCAGGCGTTGAATACTGCAGCGCGGAGACGATCCGAAAGGCATTGGACCATGTGAAGACAGAATGCGATCCGATCCAATCAGAAATCAGCAGGACGGATTTACTGGCAGCGGGGTTGACAGCTCACCCGCAAGCAGCGGAGCGAAGAAGGTTCATGGGCAAAATATTAAAAATTGGATACGCGAATGGAAAGCAGTTTTTGAAAAGATGTCAAATGTTCGCGATTACGAAAAAGGAATTCGATGAGGCTTGCAAATTGATGATGAGACATTTCAGCCGGGAGGAATTGCAGAAAAAATGAATCGGAATCAGAATGAAACACGCATTGCTTCTCCTGCAAGAACAAAGCAAATATTGCAGCAACACGGCATTAAGCTGAAAAAAAGCTTAGGACAAAATTTCTTGACGGATGCGAACATTTTGCGCAAGATTGCCGCTGCAGCCAATCTTACGCAAGAACACGGCGTTTTAGAGGTCGGCCCCGGGATCGGAGCATTGACGGAGCATTTGGCCGAATCCGCAGGCAAAGTGGTTGCAGTAGAAATTGATCAGCGTTTTATTCCTGTGCTGAAAGACGTGTTTTCTTCACATGGGCATGTTGAAATCGTGCACGGGGATATTTTGAAGCTTGATTTGGAACATTTGCTGAAGCAGCATTTCAGCCATTTGACATCGGTGCACGCCGTCGCAAATTTGCCTTATTACATTACCACGCCGATTTTGTTGAAGCTGCTTCACGCGGAGCGTCTGGAAAATATCGTAGTTATGATTCAAAAAGAGGTCGCGGACAGGCTGGCGGCAAAGCCAGGGAGCAAAGACTACGGCAGTTTAAGCATTGCGGTGCAATATTACAGCGAGCCGGATGTCATCGCTCATGTGCCGCCGTCGGTATTTATTCCTCCCCCGCAGGTCGCTTCTGCTGTCATACGGCTGCGCCGCCGCAAGAAGCCTCTCGTGCAAGTGAAAGACGAGGCCTTTTTCTTTGATGCAGTCAGGGCGGCTTTTGCACAACGGCGCAAAACGATCTATAACAACTGGCTGAACAAATTTTACGGCAAGGAAGACGGCGAACGCCTGAAACAGCTGCTCATTCAAGCCGAGATCGATCCTTCGCGCAGAGGAGAAACGTTGTCGATTGAAGAGTTTGCGCGCATCTGTGATTTCATGCATGATGACTTGAAATAACCCTCTGCTTCAACTCACCAAATCGGGATATTCGCATAGGATATTTCGAGGAGGGGTGAGCGGCATGAAAGAAGGAGATTGGGTAACGAGGAAATCTTATGGCCATGATGTGGTTTTTCGAATTGAGAAAATTACCGGCTCGTCTGCGCTGCTGCGAGGAGTAGAATATCGCTTGCTGGCAGATGCGCCGTTGAATGATTTAAACAAAGTGGAGGATGAAGCTTCGATTCCGCAAAATGTTGATGCGCTTGAAAAGATTAATGAAACGATGCGCGTGTTGGAAGCTTCCAGAAGAAAAAGCGCTGAAAGAAATATGGACCACCGCCAATTAGGTCAACAGGAAGTCATTTCTTATTTTGAAATTCCGGGAAAAGTGCTGCATTTGGATGGAGATCCGAATTATTTGAAAAAGTGCATGGAACTGTACAGAAAACTTCGCGTGCCGGCGGAAGGACATCATTTCTTGGAAGAACAAATGCCGCAAGCCCTGGAGCATTTGCTGCCTAAAGTGAAGCCGGACATCGTCGTGATTACAGGACATGACGGCATTTATAAGCATCGTCAAGATGATCTGTACAATTTGAGCAGCTACAAGAATTCCAGAAATTTCATGAAAGCCGTGTTAGTTTCCAGACAATATGAACGAAACCGAGATACGCTGACGATTATCGCCGGTGCATGCCAATCTCATTTCGAAGCATTGCTGCAAGCTGGCGCCAATTTCGCAAGTTCGCCGGGGCGGGTATTAATCCATGCGCTGGATCCCGTGCAGATCGCCGCCAAAATTGCTTATACTCCCATCAAGGAAACCGTTAACATGATGGACGTGATCAGCCATACGGTAAGCGGGGTTAAAGGGCTTGGAGGCATTGAGACATTAGGCTGTTACCGCATGGGTTTGCCAAATATTAATAAATTCGCGTGAATTTTGTGATATATACCATTGACAATTTCTTTGTCCGCTTGTTATAATAATAAAATTTATTTGACAATTAGGCCGACTTTGGGGTATAATAGTACTGAAAGAGGTGGTAGTCGACAATGGCGAAAAATTCGTTGATGGAGATCAAACGCTCTTTAGAACCCCACGTCGGATCCAAAATTTTGCTCAAAGCAAACGGCGGTCGCCGCAAGACGATCGAAAGAACAGGCATTTTGGAAGAGACATATCCGTCTGTTTTTATCGTTAAATTGGATCAGGAACAGCATTCGTTCAAGCGGGTTTCTTACAGTTATGCCGATATTTTGACGGAGTCGGTTGAAGTAACCATTTGCAGACAGGACGGACAAGTCCGCATTTCTTATATTGAGAATTAAGGTTTTGACTTAGCGATACATGATTTGTGAAAAACAGCATGGGCATTGTTCCTGCTGTTTTTTTCTTTTCTCGCGCGTCGGTTGCTGGTTGAACCTGTCAGCATGTCTTTGCGCTTTTTAACACATAATAATCGTGGAGCCGACATTAAAGGAGGAGATCCTCAAAATGGCCAGACGCCGCAGTGTCATGTCTGATCACCTGAAATATGAAATCGCAAAAGAACTCGGATTTTATGACAAAGTGCAACAGGAAGGTTGGGGCAGCATTACGACCAAAGATGCAGGGAACATGGTAAAAAGAGCCATTGAGAAAGCTGAAGAAGCAGCTCGAAGAGGACTGTAACGAGGCGGCTCCAAGGCATGCGCTTGCAGATCACTGCAGGCGCGTGCTTTTTATCATGGAGATTTTGTGTTTTTTTTGAAGCGTGAAACTTGATTTTGCCGCTCGCATCGGGCAAACAATCGTCAAATTTTCAATCGAATGATGATAAATTGATGACTCCTTCTGCCAGCGATTGGACATAGGCGCGTTCATTATATAAAATATGTTGAAGACAAGCTATAATAGAACGTGAGCAGAGTCTTTAGCGGCAAAGAAGGTGAATTATGAAGATCTACGAAAAGGCGCCGGCCAAGATTAATCTTTCATTAGATGTGCTTCATAAACGTCCGGACGGTTATCATGAACTGGAGATGGTGATGACGATGGTCGATTTGGCCGACCGCCTAGAAATGTCAGAGCTGTCTCGGGATACGATCATCATATCGAGTCAAGCCGGATACATACCACTGGACGAGAAAAATTTGGCTTTTCAAGCAGCAAAGCTCATTAAAGACCGTTATCAAGTAAATAAAGGGGTTTACATTCATCTGGACAAACAGATTCCTGTCTCTGCAGGCTTAGGCGGCGGGAGCAGCGATGCGGCCGCTGCGCTGCGAGGGTTGAATAAATTGTGGGGGCTTGGATTGTCCCAGGAAGAATTGATGGCATTGGGCGAAGAGATCGGTTCCGATGTGCCGTTTTGCATACGAGGCGGCACAGCATTGGCCAGAGGGCGAGGAGAGAAATGCACGGCGCTTCCCCCGCCTCCTCAATGTTGGGTGATTTTGGCTAAACCTCCCATTCATGTGTCAACTGCTGATATTTTCAGCAAATTGAAGCTGGATCAAATTCAACATCGCCCAAATACGGAAAAATTGATTGAGGCGATCAAGCAAAAAGATTTTTATGGAATGTGCAAGGCGATGGGCAACGTATTGGAAGAAGTCACGATTCCGATGTATCCGCAAGTGCAGCAAATCAAAGACTGCATGATTCGACTCGGAGCCGACGGAGTCCTGATGTCAGGCAGCGGGCCGACGGTATTTGGACTCGTATCTAAACAAAGCAAAGTCGGTCGAATATACAACGGGCTGCGCGGATTTTGCAAAGATGTTTTCGCAGTCAGACTATTAACAAGATAGAGGGGGACGATGATGAAAAAAGTCAAACGAAGCGCTAGATTAGTTGAAATGACCCAATATTTGATCTCCCGCCCGCATACCCTCATTCCGCTTGCTACTTTTGTAGAACGATACGATGCTGCGAAATCATCCATCAGCGAGGATTTAACGATCATTAAAGAAGTGCTCGATCAAAACCAAACAGGAGAATTGCAGACGATTGCAGGCGCAGCGGGGGGAGTCAAATATATTCCGGGGATCGGCCGGGAAGAAGCCATGCAAGTGATCAAGAAACTGTGCGAAGAGTTGGAAGACTCAGACCGGATCCTCCCGGGCGGTTATCTTTACATGTCAGATTTATTGGGCAGGCCGCTTTTGCTCGATGTCATTGGCAGGATGTTTGCAAGCGCGTTTAAACACCGGCAGATTGATGTTGTGATGACAGTGGAGACGAAAGGCATTGTGCTGGCTCATGCCACTGCAGCGCATTTGAATGTTCCTGTCGTTATTGTGCGCAGAGACAATAAGGTGACGGAAGGTTCGACGGTAAGCATTAATTACGTGTCCGGCTCTACGAAGAGCATTCGCACCATGTCATTGGCCAGGCGCGCATTGGCGGAAGAGTCGAATGTTTTAATTATCGATGACTTTATGAAGGCGGGCGGCACGGTGCAGGGAATGATGGAATTGTTGAAGGAATTCCGCGCCCGCGTCCAAGGAGTTGGCGTATTCGTAGAGACAGCAAACGAATCGGTGGAAGAACATTTGATTAAAGAATATGTTTCGTTGGCGCGATTAACGGAAGTTGACCTTAAATCAAGGCGAATCACAGTCGTGCCCGGCAATTACTTTGATCAAGTGAGCAAAGAAGAATCGGACTAATTCTCGATATTGTGCAATCAGCAATAGACAAAACAATGCAAAGAAATGGAGTGGTTTTCATGAAATTGCAACCAGTATCAACAGACCGCGCACCTAAAGCTATAGGACCTTATTCTCAGGCGATCATTCATCAAGGACTTGTATTTACGTCAGGGCAAATTCCGCTTTCGCCGGACGGCACGCTGGTTGAAGGCGGCATTCGGGAGCAAACGCATCAAGTATTTCAAAATATAAAAGCGGTGTTGGAGGAAGCGGGAACGGATCTAAATCATGTTATAAAGGCGACTGTTTTCTTGCAGGACATGAATCATTTTGCGGAAGTGAATGAAATCTACGCTACTTATTTTGATGAGCATCGTCCTGCACGTTCAGCGGTTGAAGTATCCCGTCTTCCTAAAGATGTTCTCATCGAAATTGAAGTCGTAGCTGCCCTTGCGGACAAAAACGAAAAATCATAAAAAAAATTTCGTTCAAAAGAAGGATTTTTGGCTAAGATGTGGAACTATTTAACCAACACTCATTTTTTTTACATAATAAAGGTGGTGAACCGAAGTGCAAATTACCGATGTCAGACTCCGCCGAGTGAATTCCGAGGGGAGAATGAAAGCAATCGCTTCGATCACCATTGATGACGAATTTGTCGTACATGACATCCGCGTCATCGATGGAAACAACGGCATGTTTGTAGCTATGCCCAGCAAGCGGACACCCGATGGAGAGTTTCGGGACATTGCGCACCCTATTTCCTCTGCAACACGGGAGAAAATCCAATCTGCTGTGTTGGCGGAATATGAGAGCGCTTGCGCAGCTGAGGCGGCTGATTCTGAAAGCGCTGCTGTTGAAAGCGGAGCCATTGAAGAAGGGGCATAAAAATACTGAAAAGAGGGCCAATGATCGAATGATCGGCCCTCTTTTCTTTTGTCTTTAATTCCTTTATCCTAGATAAGGAGCGAAAAATATCCGGAAGCATTATATAATTTAGATAAACGATTTTTCAGCGGGAGGTAGGAACAGTGAAGACGATGGCGATTGTGATGGCGGCCGGATTGGGGAAAAGAATGAAGTCGAAGCTGTATAAAGTGCTGCATCCGGTTTGCGGAAAACCAATGGTCAGACATGTCATCGACGCGATTAAATCTGCCAACATCGATCGAACAGTTGTAGTCGTTGGGCATGGCGCTGAAGCGGTGAAGCAGCTGCTGGGCGATGAGGTGGAGTATGCCATGCAAGAACAGCAGCTCGGCACGGGGCATGCCGTTATGCAAGCGGAAAGCTTGTTGAAAGATGAGCATGGTGTGACGTTCGTTCTTTCGGGGGATACGCCGTTAATTACTGCCGAATCGTTGGCGAAGATGGCAGAAGCGCATATAAAGAGCGGTGCTGCGGCTACACTGTCCTCTGCAGTCATGGATAATCCCAAAGGGTATGGCAGAGTCATTCGGAACAGTGACGGCAAAGTAGAGAAGATCGTTGAGCAAAAAGATTGCACCGACGAAGAAGATCTGGTAAAAGAAATTAATGCCGGCATGTATTGTTTCGATAATCAAAAATTGTTTCGCGCTTTGAAGCAAGTAAAAAATGACAATGCTCAAAAAGAGTATTATTTGACAGACGTGTTTGAAATATTGCGAAGCCAAAACGAGACCATCGAAGCTTTTGTATTGGAAGAAGCCAGCGAAGCGATGGGCGTCAATGATCGATTGGCATTATCTGAGGCAGAAAGGATGATGAGAGAACGAATAAACCGCGCTCACATGCTTAACGGCGTCACATTGATTGATCCGGCGCAAACGTATATTGAGGCAGATGTGAAAATCGGCCAAGACACGGTGATTTACCCCGGGACAAGTTTGCGCGGGCAGACAGTCATTGGTCAGGATTGCATCATTGGGCCGCATGCAGATATTACGAATGGCGAGATAATGAACGGCGCGGAAGTGAAGCACTCTGTGATCACAGATGCCATTGTCGGCAGCGAATCATCGATCGGTCCATTTGCATACTTAAGACCAAATTCCCGCATAGGTTCCAGAGTTAAAATTGGTGATTTTGTAGAAATTAAGAATGCAACCATCGGAGATGAAACGAAGATTTCTCATTTAAGCTACGTAGGAGATGCAGTTGTTGGGAAAGATGTTAATATTGGCTGCGGAGCAATCACAGTCAACTATGATGGGCATGCAAAACATACGACCGTCATCGAGGACGGCTCTTTTGTCGGATGCAATGTTAATTTGATCGCGCCGGTTAACATATCTAAAAACGCATATGTTGCGGCAGGATCCACGATTACTTCGGATGTGCCGGAAGATGCGATGGCCATTGCCCGGCAGCGCCAAACGACGAAACCAGGATATGCAAAAACGCTGAAGAATCGACTAAAACAACGTGGAAATAATGAATGAAGAGGTGTAAGTGTTGGCTTACCTTGATCCGAAATTGAAGTTGTTTTCATGTAACTCCAATCGAGCATTGGCAAATGAAATCGCTGAAGAGATCGGCGTGCCGCTTGGTGATGCGGACGTCGTCCGCTTCAGTGACGGGGAAATTCAAATCCGTTTAAATGAAAGTGTGCGCGGGTGCGATGTGTTTGTGATTCAGTCTACCTCATATCCCGTGAACGACCATTTAATGGAAGCGCTTGTCATGGTGGACGCATTAAAACGAGCGTCTGCCAAAAGCATTAATTTAGTGATTCCTTATTACGGTTATGCAAGGCAAGATCGCAAAGCCCGCGCCAGGGATCCCATTACTGCGAAATTAGTGGCTAATTTAATCGAAACTGCGGGCGCTCATCGCGTAATCACATTGGATTTGCATGCTACGCAGATTCAAGGATTTTTTGATATACCGGTAGATAATTTGCTGGCCGTTCCGATCTTAGGCAAACATTTTAAAGACAAGCAGCTGGAAGATGTAGTCGTCGTGTCTCCTGATCATGGAGGCGTCGTCCGGGCGCGCAGGCTGGCTGATTATTTAAAGACTCCGCTCGCCATTATAGATAAGCGCCGGCCGCAGCCGAATGTCAGCGAAGTGATGAACATTATCGGGGAAATCGAAGGCAAGACAGCGATTATTATCGATGACATTATCGATACGGCCGGGACGATTTGTTTGGCTGCGAATGCGATGATGGAGCGAGGGGTAAAGGAAGTTTATGCATGCTGCACCCATCCTGTATTGTCAGGACCAGCCATGAAGCGAATCGAAGAATCCCCGATTAAAGAAGTGATCGTGACGAACACGATTCCGCTTGATGCCCGAGGGCCGTCGGACAAAATTACGGCGCTTTCGGTCGCATCTTTGCTTGGCGAGGCCATCATTCGGGTTCATGAGGAAATGTCTGTCAGTGCTTTATTCGAAATGTAATTGCGCAGAAATCCCCTCTTGAATGGTGTTTAAGAGGGGATTTGCCTTAATAACCCGGCCTGGAGACGAATGTAAAGCAGCTCCGGTTGTAAAACGTTTGATTGACGATCACAAATCGGGCAGTAAAACCTTCTATAAAGCCGATGTCGCTGTGCTGCTGCTTCTGGTAAATTTGCACGGGAACGCCGTGTTCCATGTGGTCTTTAAAGTGAATGTCAGAAGTTAACGTTTCACCGTTTAGATACATGATGCATTCACCTGCAATTCTTTCTATGTTTTTATGAGATCGCGGCATGTGCAGCTTATTCTTGCGGCTCGCGCAGACTGCATCCCGCTGCTGTTGGACAGGTTCGGTACTAGTTATGACAATGCAACGGCTCAAAAAGTTGCATGGACAGATAAAAAAGATAGGAATGTGATGAAGGTGCTTTGGATCGTTGGCTTAGGAAATCCTGGCAAACAGTATGAGCAAACGCGGCATAATATCGGATTTCAAGTAGTGGATCGTTTAGCAGATCGATTGAATATTCGTCTGAGCAATCAACGCAAATGTAAAGCGGAAATCGGCGAAGGCGCTTTTGAGAACGGAGTGAAAGTTGTTCTGCACAAGCCGATGACATATATGAATTTGTCCGGTGAATCCGTAAGGGCATATTTCGAATATTTCCGGCCTGATTTGGATCAATTGCTTGTGATCTACGATGATTTGGATACTGAAATCGGGAAGGTGCGATTGCGGTATAAGGGAAGCGCCGGCGGGCACAACGGGGTGAAATCGATCATTCAGCATTTGGGAACAGAGCAGTTTAAACGCATTCGCGTAGGCATATCCAGGCCTCCTGCAGGCATGGAAGTTGTGCGGTATGTGCTCGACCCTTTCACCAAGGAAGAACAGGCGCGCATGGAAGATGTCATCGATCATTGCTGCGATGCTTTAGCTTATCTGTCTGAACATTCTTTCGATCAAACGATGGCCAAGTTTAACGGCGAAGCAAAAACGTTATAATTGTTTGCCGAAGATGCGGCTATTTTGAATCAGACCCGGCTATACTAACCATTAGTTAAAGCTTTTGGTTAGGAACAGGAGGGTTAACATGGCTGTTCGATATAAATGCAATTATTGCAAGTCAGAAATTGGAAGAATTGAGCAGGCAGAAGTAGATGCAGAACGGTTAGGGTTTGATTTCTTGACCGCTGAAGAGCGCGAGAGTATAATAACGTATAATCAAACGGGAGATATTATCGTGGCGATAACTTGCGATTATTGCAATGAAGCGCTGAAACATCACCCGGAGCTTTCCCTTGTCGATAATCCGCTGCAATAGGCGCAGAAATGATCAAATGATGCATAAGCAGACGGTTCATAAAAATAAGAATAAGTAACAGGTGTGATGAGTCTCGGCACTTGCTGTGCCGAGGCTTGTTGCGCATGAAAGGAATGAGGGGGTCGGCGTGAATCCATTAATTCACTTTTTTCAAAAAGATGGGGAAACCCAGTCCGTTATTCAAGGAATCGAAGCCGGCATGAAAGAGCAGCTCATATCCGGCTTGCAAGGATCTGCCAAGCAGCTGCTGATTGCGGCTTTGCATCAAACGCTGCAAAGGCCAATATTCGTGTTGACGCATAATATGTTTTCAGCGCAAAAAGTTGCGGAAGACTTAAAAGAATGCTTGGAAGAACGGCAGGTGCTGCTTTATCCGGCGAACGAATTGACGACTGCTGAGCTGGCAGCGATCGATCCGGAAGTTCAGTCCCAGAGAATGCAAACTTTAAGCAAATTGGCACAAGGCTTCTCAGGCATCGTCGTCAGCCCTTACGCGGGAATTCGCAGGCTGCTTCCTTCCAAACAAGTGATGTCATCTGCTAGATTGCATTTAAAGACAGGGCAAGAGATAGAACTGGAAACAGTCATGCAAACTTTAAGAGATTTAGGATACGAGAGGGTTGACCGCGTGGAGTCGCCGGGACAGATGAGTTTGCGCGGCGGCATTGTTGACGTATGCCCTTTGATCGGCGAAGATGCGTATCGCATTGAGTTTTTTGATGATATTATTGATTCGATTCGCGTGTTTGACACAGATGACCAACGCTCCAAACATAAAGTTGATGAAGTTGAAATTATTCCGTGCAAGGAGATTATCGCGGATAGCAAGCGCTTTCAAAACGCGGCCCAGTCAGCTTTTGAACGAATGCAAGAACATCTTGCCAAAGTAACTGACGCCAATTTGAAGCAGAAATTGGAAGAAAACTTAAGCTGGGATATAGAGAGACTGAGGGAAGGGCAGCAATTCCAAGGGTTGTACAAATATATTTCTCTTTTATATCCGGAAAAAGAAACACTGCTGGATTATTTTGATCAACAATCATTGCTGGTGATCGATGAACCGATTCGGTTGATAGAAACCGCCAAGCAAATGGATCACGATGAGGCGGAGTCCATCGCCGCGATGCTGCAAGACGGCAAAATCATGCCTTCATTGAAATTTTCAAAAACATACGATTCATTGTTGCAGAACAAGCCGCTGCCTACGCTGTACATTTCCTTGTTCCTGCGCCAAATTCCGAATGCTTCACCGCAAAACATCGTGAACTATTCCTGCCGCCCGATGCAAAATTTCCATGGTCAGATGAACGTGTTAAAGTCGGAGATGGAACGCTGGAAGAAAAATGATTTTGAAGTGTTCGTAATGACGGGAACAAAAGAACGCCGGGAGAAAGTGCGGAGAGTATTTGAAGATTATCAAATTGAACTTCCGAAAATCGAACTTATGGATTTGCAAAGCGGATTTGAGTTTCCGTCCGCCCGCATAGCCGTCATTACGGAAGAAGAAATTTTTAATAAAAGACAGCGCAAGCCGAAACGGCCGGCAAAACGCATTGAAAACGCCGAGCGAATTAAAAGCTACACCGATTTGAAAGTTGGGGACTATGTCGTTCACGTAAATCACGGAATAGGAAAGTATATCGGGATCGGCACGCTGGAAGTAGGCGGCGTTCACAAAGATTACATTCATATCCAATACGCCGGAGATGACAAGCTGTCTGTTCCGATTGATCAAATTCACCTTGTCCAAAAATATATCGGTGCAGAGGAGAAAGAGCCGAAGTTGTACAAGCTGGGCGGAACAGAGTGGGCCAGAGTGACGAAGAAGGCAAGAAGTTCCGTCAAAGACATCGCCGATGATCTCGT
>CALKAN010000146.1 GCA_937983035.1 uncultured Paenibacillaceae bacterium
CGATGTCAATCATCGATTCCGGAACATCGGCTGCGCTCAATAGGCGCTTGATTTGCTGCGGCTTTTCGGAGTCCGCGAAACCGCCGCCGCTTAACAAATAAAACATCAAGGCGCCTAAATTGTACAAATCTGCCCGGTGATCCTCTTCTGTCTTCGAATTCAATTGTTCTGGAGCCGCAAAACCTCTTGTGCCGGCTTTAAACGCTGGGCCTTCGTTTGCTGACACCGCGATGCCAAAATCAATTAAGCGAACCATTCCGTTTCGATCGATCATTACATTCGCCGGATTTAAATCACGGTAAATGACCGGCCTTTCATCAAACGAATGCAAATAAGTCAAACAGTCGCACAGTTGAAGGGCATAGCTTTGAATTTCTCCAATCGGGAGCTTATATCCAGCTCGTGCAAATCGATGCTGCAACGTTTCCCCTTCAACCCATTCCATAATGATGCAGCTGAATTGTTCTTGTTCAAGCTCGACATAATCGACAATGTGAGGCAATTGGGGATGGCTCAGCCTCATCATGAATGCAGCCTCATGCCGCAAAAGACGGCGCTGCTCGCCTGTGACGGTTTTCAGCGCCCATTTTTTCCCTGGAAGCTTGAGATCAGCCGCTTGATAAACGGTTCCCATGCCGCCTTTGCCTGCGATGGCTTCAATCCGGTAACGCTGCTGAATAACCATGCCTGGCTTCAGCAATGCCGAGCTTTGCCGTCCAGGCCATTGATCTTGCACGTCCCGACTCCTCCTTTGATTGCCTTCATTCGCACGCCAGAGCCAAAACTTCAACGATGATGATCCGTGCTACTGCTTAATATCGGCCAATGGCCGAATTATTTAAACAGGCGAAGCAAATAGAAGAGCAAGGACAATCCTATGCTGATGACAATGCAAGTTACGATCGGAAAATAGAAGCGAAAATTTTCCCGTTCAACGACAATGTCGCCCGGCAAGCGCCCCAGCGGCAAAAATTTTCCGGCAACTTGCCAGATCAAACCGATAACAATCAATGCAATGCCGCCGTAAATAAGAAGTTTAGCTATCGGATTTATCGGGATCATCCCCTTATTTTGTTGATTTCTCTTTGCTTAAAATATGTTCTGCAATCGCATGACCATGAAAACGTCCATTTTCAATAAAAATAGAGTTCGCATCATTTCCCGCTGAAACTACGCCGGCGATATACAAGCCCGGAACGTGCGTTTCCATCGTTTCCTCATCAAAAATCGGAGCTCCCGTATCATCATTGAATTGAATGCCCATCTGTTCAAGCAGCGCCCGGTTTGGCCTGTAACCTGTCAAAGCAAAGACAAAATCATTTTCCAATTCGAATCGTTCGCCGTTTTGTTCGATAATTACAGACTTCGCTTTAATTTCTTTCACTTCAGCGTTCCAAATCATTTTGATCCGTTCTTTTTTAATTGCACTTTCAAAGAGCGGCCGCACCCATGCCTTTACGCTTGCCGGCACTTCGCTTCCTCGATAAATGACCGTCACGTCAGCGCCGACCCGCTCCAGCTCCAGCGCTGCATCAACCGCAGAGTTCTTGGCGCCGATAATCGCCACCTTCATGCCGTGATATGGATGCGCGTCTTTAAAATAGTGGGATACTTTCGGCAAGTCTTCCCCAGGAATGTTCAGCATGTTCGGGTTGTCATAATACCCTGTGGCGATCACGACATGCTCCGCTTCATATCGTTTCGTTTCACCATATCGATCGGTCGTCGTCAACGTAAAGCCGATGTCGCCGCGAACAACGCTCTCTACGTTTTCATACGTGTGGATGCGAAGCTGATAATGCTGCGCAACCAGCCGGTAGTACGTCAGCGCTTCTTGCTTCGTCGGCTTTTCATGGACTGTCGTAAACGGGATGTCTCCGATCTCAATTAAGGAAGGCGTGCTGAAGAAAAGCATATGCGTCGGAAAATGATAAATGGAATTGACGATGCAGCCTTTCTCGATAATCAGCGGATCAAGCCCCCTGCGCTTGCATTCCACTGCTGCAGACAAACCGCACGGCCCCGCTCCAATAATAATGACTTGTTCCATTCCTCTTCCCCTTCTTTCTAGATGTTAATTTATCGCACTTTAATCCAGGGTCTGTCACCATGCCAATCTACGTCGACCGGCGTGTCATAAGCTTGTTCAATAAAAGTCGGCGTCAATATTTCTTTCTTCGGGCCGGCAGCTAATATTTTTCCTTCGTGCACGAGCATGACGTGCGTAAAGACAGGCACGATTTCCTCAATATGATGAGTCACATAGATCATCTGGATGCCGCGCTGCTGAAATTTTTCCAAGTCGGATAGCAGCAGCTCCCTTTCATAAAGATCCAATCCCGCGCACGGTTCATCCATGATCAGCAAAGAAGGGTTCGTCATCAAGGCACGTGCCAACAACACCTTTTTGCGCTCTCCTTGCGAGAGCAAACCAAGCGGCTGATCTTTCAGGCGGTCAATCTTCACTATTGACAGCATTTCCTCCGCTCTTTGCTTCAGTTCTTCGGGGACATGTTCATAGAAGCGGAGATAGCCGTATTCGCCTGCAGCAACGACTTCCCAAACCGGATCGCGCAGCGTCAGCTTTTCGACTAACGATTGGCTGATGTATCCGATCTTTTTCCGCACTTCCCGCACATCGCATCTGCCGTAATGGTTGCCCATCACTTCTATTGTTCCTTTGCTTGGAAACAAATACCCGTTCATCATTTCCAAAATCGTTGATTTGCCTGAACCATTGCGCCCTAAAATGACCCAATTTTCTCCTTTTTTCATATGAAATTGAACCGAGTCCAGAATGACGCGGTTTTCTCGGATTAACGATATCTCACTGAACTTGATCATGGTTTCCCTCTCTTTTTTCTAATAAATTCGTGTCTCTATGGGAATAAGCTTGCTTCGTTTTCATCTGCAGACAGCCATTGCCTGACCATGGAGATCTCTTGCGGATGCAAGTTTTTATCCGGTGTTTCCAGCACTGCCGGGATTGGCAGATGACGCACTTGTTGAATAAACTCTCGCAGCCATTCTCCCATCCATCCTTGTCCAAGCGGTGCATGACGATCTTTGCCTGAACCTGCTGGATAAGCTGAATCGTTCAAATGAATGGCCTTCACATGGTTGAAATAATCATTCACCCGAGCATCGTCCAGCAGTGAATGAACCGGCACTCGGGATAACAATCCGCTGGCAAATGCATGGCACGTATCAAAACAAAAACCAATCCGTTCGGGCTGGCTGCTCAATTCGCGAATTTGCGCCAGCTCATCCCATGTCGTCCCCATCGGCGGCGCGCCGCCGGCCTGATTTTCAATTAACAACAGTGCTTCCCCTGCGAAACGCTGCAGTATGTTCTCTATACATTGTAATATATTTTTATATCCTTGCAACGGGTCCGGGCCTTTATAATGCCCAAAATGGACGATCACCCCGACGGCGCCGCAAGCGTCGGCAATTTCCAAGTCATTGACGACGGTTTGCACGATCGCCTCACGCAGCGCGTCATCATCAGCAGCCAAGTTCACCGGATAAGGACTGTGCACTACCGCTGACAAATGGTGCTCCTGTACAAACGCTTTGCAGCGCGCAGCATCATGCATGTCCGGCTGCTTCACAGACAAACTGCGCGGATTTTTCGTAAAAAATTGACAGGCATCTGCTCCGATCGATACCGCCGTTTGAGCTGCGGCCAAATACCCTTTGCGAATGCTGACATGACTGCCGATTTGCACGCACAGCCCTCCTTAATCAAAATAAAATGTCATCGACTGCGCATGATTGCTTTTTTTCTTCTTTCGCTGCAATCTTGCAATTCTTGCTTGAATCTCCTGCTCGAGTTTGGCATATTTGCGGTTCCATCTCGACCACGACATGCGCATCCTCACTTGTTCGCGCGCAAGCAGCGCATAAGTGAGTGCTTCTTCTATATTCTTGCTTCGATGTTCATAGTATTTAGCCAGCTCAATTAAAGTATCCACGTTCACCAACTTCGGCGCGGCATGGCTTGCATCACATTCATGATCAGCTTCAGTTGAACACGCCATTTTCCAAAGCTTCACCGCCGAATCCCAGCGCTGCTTCTTCTTATGCCAAGCTGCAAGTTCAACAAGCTGCGAGATGGTCTCCGCGCGATCGATATTCTCGTATGCGAAGCTCATCGCTTCTTCTGCCAGTTCGGAGCATCCCAGGCGGTCAAGCCAATAGCCGCAGCGAATCAGCTCTTCGAAACTCATCATTTGCTGCCATGGCAAGCGGCCGCTGAGCAGCTGGGAAAAATAAATCGTCAGCGCAGCCAAAGACAGCAAATCCCATTCATTGTGCTTAAAGATGCCGGCGACAAGCAAAGGGTTCTGCTCCTGCAAATATTGAAAATAAAGCGTCGGCGCAAGTGAGCCGGAGATGTCATCCACGCGTTGAAAATGCAAGCGCTGAGCTTCCACTTCTCCTAAACGGCAGGAAGCGAGCGTCGTTTGCCATAGACTTCGCGACGGATGCAGCAAGTCAATATGAGCTTCGGGCTCTTGCAAACGCATCCGATGCATGATATACCGGCTCTTGATCAGCGGCCAATCAAAACTTCTCCCGTTATAAGTGACGATCGCCTTAAAGTTTGCCAGCTTTTCTTGCAAATGATGCAGCATGGCTGCTTCTTCTGCAGGATTGCGTATAAACAGCTGTTCGATTCGGAAGCAGTTCGCCTCTTTCCATGCGATGCCGATCATAAACGGAACATTCCCTGTACCGCTGCCAAGCCCTGTTGTCTCCGTATCTAAAAACAGCAGCTGATCAGATCGGATCTGTTCCAACTGAAACCGGCTTGCATGCGGTTTCGCTGACAAGTGCATGCCGGGAACCCCGGATGACAGCTCTCCTAACCGGAATAAGCCATGTTTGTAATCTAAAGGATATGTGCATGTTTTTTTGATAAAGCGGCCGTATTCGTTCTCACACCAAACGGTTCCCGGCAAATCCCAAGCCGTGCTTTGCGTCGAATCGATGCGGGGTTGCGCCGCCGCTTCCTGTCCCGCCTCAGGCTGGGCCGTGCTCTGCTGCTGACTTTTGCGCAGCCGTTGCAGCCTTTCTCTTAATCTGCTCATGTCTGCCCGCCGATCTGCTCCAACAACTGCAACGCCAGCTCTTTGCCGCGCAATCCGACTTCTTCAATCGGGCCGACGCATGCGGGGTAGCCGCTCAAGCACGCGCAGCCGCGAATCAACGCTTCTGCTTCTGCCAGCAGCTTCTCATGCATCTGATAAAGCGTTTCGCTGAGGCCGATGCCGCCGGGATATCGATCATAGAAATATAAAGCCGGCTTGCGGTCATGCACGGATTTCACTTGAGGCACGATGCGAATATCAAGCGGATCGCACATTAAATACATCGGAGCGATGTGCACCAGCACATTCGACAGACCCAGCAGCGCAAATTGCATATTATCTGCAGTGAATGAAGCAGCAGTCTCTTCCGGAATCGTCATCCAATAAGAGCTCGTGTGCAGTTCTTCTTCAGGCAAATGAATCGGACCGGAGCCGATATTTTCATGCGTTCTTAATTTAATTTTCTTGAATATGGTAGGTTTGGCAATGACAGTAACCTCGCCGTACCGAATTTCGCACCCGCCGATATGTTTTTCACGATCCACATGAAGCACTTTTAATTCCACTGCCAAATTGGCATCAGTAAAGTAATCGACATTCACTTGCCTTACATACGCTTTCTTCTCTTCATAATCGAGCTTCTCCACTTGATACTGCATGCCTTCATGGATATAGATCGCTTCTTCGTGAATTAAAGTCGGCGCGCTGAAACGGTCAACTTCCCCGATCACGCGATGTCCTTCCGTCATATCGATGATGACGAAGTTTTCCTGCGCTGCCGAACGCAATGAAACGTGATTGGCCGGAAACGATTGCTCCATCCAATACCAGCGATCCTGAACCTGGTGCAGCGTTTGCTCTTCCGTAAGAAATGCCAGCACTTCTTCCAACGCTTCACCGCCAAATTGCTCTCCCCGTTCAAAAGGAAGTTCATATGCCGCACATTTAATTTGATCGATCAAAATCATGAGATTGTCCGGATGAATGCGAGCTTGTTCCGGAGAGCGGCCGAGAAAAAACTCAGGATGGTTAATCATGTATTGATCC
>CALKAN010000147.1 GCA_937983035.1 uncultured Paenibacillaceae bacterium
TGTCCTACATGGCTTATTTTGGTTTGGGCGCGTTTATCGGCACCCATTTTACCCAATTTAAACAATGGATTCAAAAAACTTCGATTTCTATATTCGTGTGGGCAGGCTGGCTCATTGCGGGAGCATTTTATACGTGGCTGTATTATGAGGCGAATGTGTACAAAAAATGGTATCACTCTTTCTGGTACGAATTCGGTTGGAATATGTATACGCTGATTTCATGCCTGGCTCTGTTTCATCTTTCCATCTTGCTGATGAGATGGCGCAAATCGCCAGTGGTCGCATGGCTTAGCCGGCTGGGCGGAGTTACATTCGGCATTTATCTTGTGCATCCCGTCATATTGCTCTTGTGGCGCATGCTGCCGTTTTCGAATCAAATCTTCGTGTATCATGCGCAAGTTTGGCTGGGGATGGCCGCCGCGCTGTTTGCGTCTTGGTTGATTGTCGCAGGCGCGCATAAGCTTTCTCCGAAATTGTACAGCATTTTATTCGGGCAGCGGTCTGCTCCGGACCCGAATTTGGCAGCATCAACCGAAAAACGTCGTTAGTTGGCATAACCCCCCTTTTTATTCGCATAATGATAGAGTAGAAAGGGGGGAATATCATGAGAAAATGGCTCCTCGGTTTGATCATTGGCGCCTTGACTGTCATGGCGGGAACTGTGTTTGCCGAAGACGTGAAATCGTATGTGCTGAAAGAAGCGGCGTATGAAATCATTGTTAATGGCAAAACATATCAGGCAGAAGAGCTTCCTGTGCTGAACTATGCCGGCAATACATATGTGCCTTTGAGAGCTGTCGGTCAAATGCTGGATGCTGACGTCAAGTGGAACAGCCAACTGCATCGCGTGGAAATCGGCAAGGCGCCTGAACGAAATTCGCCGCCTGATGAAACGACGGATTCCGATTTGATAAAGGAAATAGAAGAAGAAAATGAAGTGTTCCGGAACATCCTTCTGTCCGGAAGCAATGGAGAATATGTCATTCAAGGAGAGACGAAAGCAAGCAATCAAGTGTTTTATTATGCCATCAGCGATGGACATGATTATTTGGCTGAAGACATGCACCGCTTGAATGAAATGACGAATGAATGGCAGCCGTTTGAACTGCGCATTCAATTGTCAAAAGAAGATTTGCCGTTGAACGGCACTTTGATGATTGAGCTGTATGATGGACTGGATGAGGATGGATTTCGAACAGGCATGTTGTTCGTGCCGCTGGAAAGATTTGTACCGAAAGATGTGAATGATTAATATTAAAAGCCATGTATAAAATCAGCCTTCAGATGCAGTGATCGAAGCAGTAAACGATGCAGGAGAGGATAAAAAGTGCTTATTGCAATCACATGGCTGATATTGCTGCTGACGGGTTGGGTCGCAGGAACGATCGGCAGTTTGGCAGGATTGGGCGGCGGCGTCATTATTGTTCCTGTTTTGCTTTATTTGGGCATGATTCTTGGTCCAGTGGAAGTGACTCCGCAAATAGCTGTCGGAACATCGCTGTTCGTTGTCATCGTTACTGCCATTTCTTCCACGTTGTCGTATGCCAAACAAAAGAAAATTGATTTCAAAAGCGGGCTGATCTTTGTCGCTGCAAGCGGTCCGGGTGCCGTCGCCGGCGGATATTTGAACGGCTTTCTTGAGATGAAGCAATTCCAATTATACTTTGGCTCGTTCATCATCTTGCTTTCTCTGCTGTTGATGATTCGAGACCGGCTGCCGGCAGCAACGATTAGAGGCCCTTTGTTTATACAGCGTCAAATGACCGACGAGGAGACAAAGGGAGAATATGTTTACCGCTATTCCTTGGCATGGGCGCTTCCAATTGCATTTGTTGTGGGCATGCTTTCAGGCATGTTTGGCATTGGCGGCGGGTCATTGATGGTGCCGGCGATGATATTATTGTTTCAGTTTCCGACAAAAACCGCCGTGGCGACGTCTATGTTTATGATTCTTTTTTCGTCGATCAGCGGAAGTGCTTATCATTTGTTTGCCGGCAACGTCGATTGGCTGCTTCTGATCGGACTGGTGCCGGGGGCTTGGATCGGCGGCAAGTTTGGCGCCTATTTAGCCAAGAAACTGAAGTCGAACGGCATCGTCATGGTGCTTCGAATCGTACTTATTGTCATTGGATTGCGAATGATATTAGAATATTTAAGCTGAACATGTCATTCGGTTGATAAGGTCAAATGAACCGATGGCGTGCTCAAATCAAAACCTCCTATGCAAGGAGGTTTTTTTGTGTTATAATCGACCGTGGCTTATTAGTAATTTTTACGATTTAACGACACAAGGGGTGAATGCGAATGAAAAGGGCAGGGCTGGTGCTGGCTGCTTTATTGGTTATACTCGCAGCTTGCAGCCATGGGGAAACAGGCGGCATTGACAGTGAAGAAGGCAAAATCAAGGTAGTTACAACGTTTTTTCCGCTTTACGATTTCGCCGTGACGATCGGAGGAGAACATGTGCATGTGATCAATATCGTTCCTGCCGGCGTCGATCCCCACGATTGGAGTCCTGGAAGCAAAGAGATGAAAAGCATGAGTTCTGCGGATCTTTTTTTGTATAACGGCGCGGGACTGGAAGGCTGGGCCGAGGCATTCATCCGAACGTTAGATGATCGTTCCGGTCCTTATGTACAGGCAGCGATCGAAGGCGTTCCGCTTATTGAACCCGGTGATCATCATGATCATGACGGCAATGAGCATGGACATGCAGCAAGCAGCCATGATCATCATCACGGCCGATATGATCCGCATGCTTGGCTCAGTCCGCTGCAAGCGATGAAGTACGCAGAGAATGTTAAAGGTGCGTTGATTGCAGTTGACCCGGAAAACCGTCATATTGTTTTTCAAGAACTTTAAAAAGGTCTTGACCGGGCAAATGGATGTGAAACTG
>CALKAN010000148.1 GCA_937983035.1 uncultured Paenibacillaceae bacterium
TACTTCGGTCAGCGGCACCTATTTTCGGTTCGAGAGAGAAGCGGCAATCGCGGCTGCTTCTCCGCTTTTTTGCATATCGCGCTTCATGCGGACGCATGCAGCCATATCATGATCGACCGCCAAAGCCCGCCCGGCCGCTAGCAGCCCGTCAAATCCTTTCGGAATCAGCGCCCCCAGCGGGATCGGCACAGAAAAGTTCACTCCCCACAAGCTTGCCGCGATGACCCAATCCTGATGAAGTTCACTCTCAAACGCAAGGTCTTTATTATGAACATCCAAATTGGAATAAGCATAGAAAATCGGTTGGTCAGTCACCCGATCCTGCAAGTAATCCGCAAAAGTGACATTTTCCTCCCCGATGATTAACCGGCCTTCTCGAACGCCCAGCAGCGGGGCCAAGTTCATGATGCGCGAGTCTTCGTCATAAAAGTCTTTCAAATGGGTCGGCATAATGGCAGAATCAATCACCGCCGCCGAAACTGCCTCACCATCTGTCGGATCGACAAAACCGCTGTCAGTGTAGTAGCGAGAAGTCCCTTTCTCATTCGCTAATTCCAACACGTTGGAATAGGGCTGTGGCAATCCGTCGAATGCCCGGCCGAGGCGAAACGCGGCCCCCGCCATCGCGCATACGCAAGCATCTCCCGTGCAGTCGATGACTATTTTGGCGAAAGCGCTTTGCTCTCCGTTTGGTCCATGCCAGCGTACGCCAATGACTTTGCCGCCAGCCTTCAACGGCTTCTCTGACCCGCCGCCGACTTCCATGCCCTCCTCAGCAGCTTCCAAATAAAC
This sequence comes from uncultured Paenibacillaceae bacterium, assembly GCA_937983035.1. Classification (GTDB taxonomy): domain Bacteria; phylum Bacillota; class Bacilli; order Paenibacillales; family CALAME01; genus CALKAN01. The sequence goes on from CALKAN010000148.1 coordinate 793, forward strand.
TCCAGTAACGGTCGCTTCATATTGCACCGTGACGCCTGCTTCAATCATTTTCTGTTCCATCACGTATTTCTTCAATTCTCCGCTGATGCCGCCGGTGTGGGTATACCGCTCCATTCGCTGCAATGCAAACACTTCGCGGTCAATTTCTTCAAACATGCCGCCTCTGGAACCAAAATAATAGCCGAGCACGCCGCCGATCGTTCCTGTTCCGCCCGCGCCGTTCCACTTCTCCAGTCCCAGCACGCGGAGACCTTCTCTGGCAGCTTGAATCGCTGCGACCGCTCCAGCAGTTCCGAGTCCAACAACGATCACATCGTACGCAGGAACAAACTCTGTGACAACAGCTGCCTGCTGCTGCACCACTTTCTTATCCGCCAGTTGAGACAGTATCACGAATCATCCTCCCTTTCTTCACCCCGGCATCAAAAGCGAGCGCCAAATTCGCATAAGCAGCTGAAGGCAGCCACAGCCAATTTTCATCGATTTGAAGTTCGCTTACAGCCGGCCGGATATCAAACGTCTGGGCAATGAGCGCCAACGTCCACGGTTTCACATGCTCATGCAGCTTCGCCCATGCTTCATGCACTTTTTTCCTGGCTGTGATCCAATCATCATCCACATCAAGCTCATAATGCAAAATCCGCTCTCCCGGAAATCGACCTTCGCTTACCTGCACGTCCGCATGTCCCGGCTTATTCGCGGCCTCAATGTTCACAAAGCTGATCGGATGTGACGCAGCTTGCTGATGCTCCTTCCATTTGCAATGCAGCATGGCATTCACATATTTGGCGCGGATCGGCACCGGATAAGAGGGAGAGGAAATGCACTCTGCGGTCGTGTCGATGATCGCTCCTGCCCGCACTTGATGAATGCCGGAGGCGTGAAACAGCGTAACGTCATAGCAGCCGGCATCGTTCTTTTCAATCTTTAATATTTCCGTCAACATTTTCACTTGCAGCTTTTCCTGCCTGATCTTATGAAACAACACCGGCGCAACTGCCGGCACGCTGATGCGCCCGCCGGCCAGCAAATTCCGCCGCTTCAACTCTTCCGCCAATTGCTGTGCTGCAGGAGTTTCAAAAGCTTGGTCCCACTGATCACCCGGCCGAAAACATGCAATAAATTCTGATCCCGCTTGACCTGTTCGCTCCACGACTAAAGCTCGCTCTCTATTCATGAAAGCGATGCCCAAACCGGTCAAACTAGCTCCGCAAACAAGCAGGGGCACATACGGAATATTAGACATCAGTCTCACCCTTTCTCTTGCTCTCCATTTTTCAAACCAATCAGACCTGATAAACTTTATGCGCCAAATGCATCCGTTTTACTTCATTTTTAAAACCGGAGTCAGCTCATGCATTTCTGTATTCGCGCGGGGTAACGCCGATCTATTGCGTAAACACGCGGCTAAAATAAAGCGGGTCTCGAAAGCCGACTTCTGAAGCGATTTCCGCCACGCTTAAATTGCTCTCTCGCAAAAGCTGCATCGCCCTGTCCATGCGCACGCGCGTCACGTATTGAACCGGAGAGCAGCCGACATATCGTTTAAACAAGATAGAGAAATAACTGCTGGAGAGCGAAGCTCTGCGCGCGAGTTCATCGCGGTCGAACGGCTTGCTGTAATGTTGCTCAATATAGCGGACACATTCCATAATCGCTTGTTCGTTGGCATTTTCTTTATGCTGCTGGTGCTGCACATCAAACACGTGTTGCAAAATGCTCATGAACGCCAAGTTCGCTTTGCCGCGGTATCCGCTTTTTTTCTCATTCCAAATTTGGTAAAGCCGGTGCATGCTCGAACGCATCCATTCCGAATCCGGCATCGGAATGACGAAATCAAAAGGCAAATGCTTCATCGCAGGCTCATTGCAATATGCGTCAGATCCGTCCCATTCAATCAACTTAAAATCATATTGCACCGTAAAATAGCACAAACAATTAGATGATGAGCTTTTCAAAATTAACTCATGCTTCAACGGTATTTGAAAAAAACATCCCGGCGCGAGCGGATATCGGACGCCGTTCAGCTCTAAAATCCCCTTTCCCCGATAAGCGTACAAAAAGCTGAGCAACCGCGTACATTTGCTGTTCACTTGTCCTCGGTTCTGTTTCCAAAATTCCTCTTCCCTTTGAAAAACGTTTATAATGCGAGGATGGAATTTCTCCATAAAATCTTGCATTGGAAACATGTCACCTCCAGTTGATGGATGCTTAGCAAGTTGAGCAATAACGGACTGTTGCTTGCATTGCCAGGTCAAACCTGAACGATTGGTTGCGCTTTCTCATATCGTAACCCCGCTTCGCTGCTGAGTAAATAGAGATCTGTTTAATTTATATGGAAAATTATTTAAAAAAAGCTGCGTCCAGGGCAGCATCATATAACTCCTTATTCAGCAGAATTATCTCTAACAAGCTTGATCTGCAAGATCCAATTAACTTTAGTCTTCAACGATGCCATGCCTATGCCAGCATATCCCCTTAACCCAGCTGCGATAAACAAACCAAAAAAAACCCCCTTCGACAGAAGAGGGATGTTACGCTCATGATCACCGCTCTAATTCACTTGCTTGTCTGTTCGTCGAGCCATTTGCTCACAATCCTGTGGTGTTCCGGCTGAAAACGGTTATAATCATTGCGCATATAATGGGTCAAATTAGATTCCAGATGATGTTTCCTCCACTCGGCTCTGGCTGCATCTACGCATGCTCGCACGGCTTCCGCATCGTTTTCACGGTCGTGCAGCGGCGAATCGATGAGGCACGGGCGCGGCGCGATAAGCGACAATACATCTTCAAAATCAAACGGAATTTCAGCTTCTCTTCCATGAAAAATCCCCAGTCTTGGCTGCAGGCCATACGTCTCCCACCACCTGCGAATGCCACCGGACCGGCTTTGTTCAGTATCTGTCCTCATCGGCGTAAATCCGCTGAATGAAGCGACGCCGGCAATCCGCTCATCTAATGCAGCGGCATAAAGAGCGACCATGCCGCCCAGCGAATAACCGACGCAATAAATTCGGTTCGAATCAAGCTCAGGCAATCCACTGGAAGATGAATGTTGAGCCGTACCCTTCCTTCCATTCGGGAAAGCCTCCTCTGCATGCACCACCCGGTCCTCAACCAAACAATCAATCAAGCTGGAAACATCAGACACCATCTTTCCGAGTTTGGACCAATGCGGATATCGCTTGTAAAAATTCGCCCCTTCTTCGATGCGGCTGCCAAAACCAATTTGATCAAATGCCAATACTGCATACCCTTGCTCAGCCAAATAATTGTATATTTTTTCGTTTTTCGTATAAGCTCCCGTATATCCTACCGGGTAAGAAAATGGATGCAGCCAAATAACAACTGGAGCAGGTTGAGGCAAATCTTTTTTGTAATATAAATTGCCGCGTACATAACCGCCGAAATTGAACGAATGTACGTGAATATGTTCCGGTTTAGACAGATGGAGAAATTGTACCATAAGATGTAACGGTACATTGCCGTATCTGCCGCCCGATTCCGCAGCAAGCGCCGGTTTTTCGCCTAATGACCACAAAATGCGCTTTCTTTTTTCCTCTGCTGTTTGCGGCCTGCTCGCATCAAATGGACAGGTTAGAAGATCGTGCATCTTATTCTCATCCACTTGCACAGTCTTTGCAGACTGCCCGGACTCCACGAATACTCCAGATTGCTCGGACTGAACAGTCTGCTGAACCGCCCACGCTTTCCAGTCAAAATGATGGTACAATCTGTCATGAACTGGATTCGCTTCGTCCCTGACGGCGACGTCATCAAACCAATCGATGTAGGACTGAATATCTTCTGCATTCGTTTCATGTGATCCCGGACGATAACGAATGTTCAGCGCATGCGGCGATTGCAGGAATTCATAAACTTTCTTGGCCGCTTTATACGATTGTTCAATCGCAAAAGTGCATTCGCAATTGTCATTCAACGCTGCTGAAATCAAACACGGCCTCGGAGCGATTAAACCCAGCAAAGCATGAGTATCGACAGGAAGATAATCTTCCCTCCCCGTAAAAAATCGCAGTCTCGGATGAAACCATTCCGGAAAATTGCGTGTCATAAATTCAACGCTTTCCTGAAAACGAGATTCCGAATTCAAACGAAACGGTCCCGCTCCGCCAGACCCGGAACTGCTTGAGATCACTGCTTTAATTCGCTCGTCCATCGCCGCAGCGATGAGCGATTGCTTGCCGTTTCGCGAATGTCCTGTGATGCAAACGGCATTCCGGTTCACATCATCACGCTGCAAAATATAGTCCAGCGTTCTGCTTCCCAGCCATGCGCGCCGGCTGAGCAAAGACCAATCACATTGCGGATAAGCTTTTTTAAATGCATCGGTTTGATCGTCAATATCCGCTCCAGGATAAAGCCCAACGATATAGCCTCGCGACAAGGCGAGCAAGCCCCAACGGCGATGATTCGCTTGGGTCAGCAAAACTGGAAACGGACCTTCTCCTTCCGGAATCATCAATTCGAAAGTAAAAGACGCCTTGTTAATCGTGTCAAACGTCAATTTTATTTGCTGCGTAACTGCCCTGTGCTCCTGGCGTGAATGAAGCACTTCTGATTTGATCAAGGCTGGAGTCTCGTCTGGGAATTTTCCCAAAATATATTGCTCTAACAGAGCCTTAAGCTCTTTCCTTCTTTCCACCCAATCAGCGGTCGATTTAACATGTTTGCCGCTTTCAAATTGCAACAGCTCCGGCAAATGTGGATTCCGCTTCATCTGATTGAAATCCGGAGCACGTTCCCCCGTTTCTTCCAGCCATTGTTCAAACCACTCCAGCTTCTCCACCGGAAAATCGTTTGCTCTTTTCGCTGCGTCCTCTTTGTTTTCGAATAATTTCCCCATGTCCTCCTCCTATTTTAAACATTTTTCATTTGCATCTTGTGCATAAAGCTTCTCAGCTGTAAAGTTTCAGCCAGCGCTCCAACTTTTGTTTCATTTCCTCTCTGTAACGAACAGGCTCTAAAATTTCGGCTTCTTCTCCATATTGTGCAAGCCATCCTAAAAACTCCATATCATCGTTTAGGGTCACTTCAAAAATCAAGCTTCCATCTTCAAACTCTGTCAGTTTCGGTTTAACGAACAGCTCTTCTTCCTTCACATACCTGGCAACATTTGGCGAAAATCTGACTTTAAAATGAATATTATCATTTCCACGCAAAATTGACCACGTTTTGCTTAAATAAGCTTTTATATTAAAATCCCCTTTGTCAAATGACCGGTCCAGCACTTTCACATGCTTAAATCTGCTGACACGAAACGTGCGAACCTCGCTGGCGGCATGACAATATCCGATCAAATAAAAACGCTGCTCCCTCGGAACTAGAAAATACGGATCGATCAATCGCTCTGACTGTTCGTTTCTGCTTTGCGTATGATAAATCGTTTTGATCGTTCTCTCAGATAATATCGCTTGCATGATCTCAATTAAATAATAGGAAGCATCTTCACGATAAGCCGGCGTCCCCATGCGGATCATCCCTGCGACTTTTTCAACGACTTTCGCGCGCTCTCGTTTTTCTTTATAACTCGCCGCCATCACTTTTTCATATGCCGACTCAAATCCGGCAGGCAAAAGCGGCTTAATCTGATCCATCAATGAAGACAGCATCGAAAATGCCATCGTCTCTTGATCGGTCCAATCCAGCGGATACATGCTGAAATCACCGACATACGCATATCCTTTTCCATGACCTAAATGAGTGATTGGAACAATCGTTGCCAAAAGTTCCAAATCGCGGTAAATCGTGCGAATATTCGTTTCGCATCTTTCTGCTAATTCACGCGCCAAAATGCCCGGCTTTCCTTGAATTAAAATAATCAGTCGCAGCAATCGAAGCAACTTTTCCGTCATCTTTACCCCCCCTGACCATTTCTACGACTAAAGTTCTATTCTATATTTAGGTAATTCGATCTATAAAGCAAAAATCCTTTTAAAGGATTTCATATTGAGGAATACCGCATCATTTGCCAATGTCTCGTTCAATCATGCCAGCCGCTGCTCATCCCAATCGATCGTTTTTCCGTGAATCCAATCAGCCGCCCGCATCTGCTTTTACTCCGCGATGTGCATGTTTGCGAATCTTTTTAAATCGTTCCTCCTTTGCAGCGTTCTCTATTCTTTGAAATCGCTCCCAATAAAGTCCATCTTCAAGCAAATCTTATAAACTCTCATCCTATTCTAGTTTGCAGCAATTGAGCAAAATATGAAGTTTTGGTGAGTGATATTTTAGCGATATTTTCTAATTTCCTTATCTGAGTTTTGGGGATAAAGCCAGCAACAGGATCAAAAAGACAACAGGTCTTGCTTGACTGATGCGGGGATCTGCAGCAGAAAAAACGACTGCAGGCTGACCAAAGAGAATCATGTAAAGTATTCGATTTTCGCTTGCGGGAAATACTCTGCGATATACTTGCCCAATGTATCTTTCATTTCTTCTTGTTCGCTTTTTGCATATACGTATTTGCCTATGCCGTATCGACCCCATTTCCATTGTCTTTTGGACTCGTCGAGCTCCAGTTTGGTCATCGGGTAATTTTGCATGATGACCTGCTTTGCCGGCTTGGTAAAACGGTGCTGGATCAATTCGAACGTCGTTCCGATCTTTGCAAATTCCGGCAAGGCCTGCTCGAGCTTCTCGAACATCGCTTTATACCCTTCTTTCCAATGTTCATGCATGTAGATCGGCGCAACAATAAAACCGAGCGGGTAACCTGCTTTTGCTGCTTTGACAGCCGCTTCGATGCGCTCATTCAGTCTGGAAGTGCCCGGTTCAAAATATTTAATGACATAATCATCGTTTATGCTGAAGCGAAACCGCGTCTTGCCATTGTGCTTCGCATCGAGCAAATGATCGACGTGAGCGAACTTCGTCACGAAGCGCAGTTGACCAAATTCCGACTTTCCGAAATATTCGATCGTTTTTTTCAACGTATGCGTTAAATGATCCAAACCAACGATATCCGACGTGCAAGAAGCTTCAAAGCGGGTTGGCTCCGGCGCGCGCTCTTCCATATATTTTTCAGCCGCTTCAAAAATTTCATCCACATTCACATAAGTTCGAATATACGGCTTGCTGCCCATCGTCGTTTGCAGATAGCAATAATGGCAATGGCCCATGCAGCCGGTCGCTAATGGAATGGCATATTCCGCCGAAGGCTTGGATGTATCGAATTTCAGCGTTTTGCGAACACCGATGACCAGCGTCGATTTAGCCATGCGATATTTTTGAAAATGATTGTCCCCGGGCAAGTTTCGAATCTGATTATGCGAAGTTGTTTCTCGAATTTCAATGTTCATTCGTTCAAACTTATCGATCAGCTCTTTTCCAAGCGGATATTCCAATGCTCGAGGTTCCACATAAACTAGCTGCGGCACAAAAGGTTTAACCATCATCATCCGTCCTTTCTTCTGCAGTCCATTCCGAAATGCTCAGAAACAGCGCCTGCTCCCAGCACATTTCTAATTATTCCCAGCCGAATCCTGATTCCGAAATAAATGATGTCTCGCCGCTTTCCATTTCCAATGAACCGAATGCTTCGCGATATGCAGCCTCTGCTTCTTGTTCTGTTTTAAACACGGCAAACTCATCGGTTAAAGGATAATACGTTTCATAAACGAAAAGTGCAAGCCCATCCGGACGTTCAGGATCTCGCACCACAGCGGCTTGCTGAACATGTGCGACGTTCTGGGCATGTGGATTGCGAATGATAATGTACACGACGTCTCCAGGATTAAATTGGTCATGAATTTCCACATTCTCACCTTGCTTCCTTTGCTTGTTAATACTACTTTTCCTCCGGTCTCGTTTTTTTATGTAATCAGGCTGGCCTTTTATGCCTTTTATCATTGCAAGAAAAAAACTGGCGCTAAGGAAATATATAAGCACAGTGGCAAGCAGCCGCTGAATGAACAGATTAACAACAAAAAAGCCTGAGCACGTTGGATTTCTCCCATGAATCAGGCTTGACAAGTTCAGCTCCTAGCCGCAGCAATGTTTATACATTTTTCCACTGCCGCAGGGGCACGGATCATCTCGATCAATTTTCTTTTTTGTCTGAAAATCATACACATCGGCCGTCATCTTTACGGTTGGATTCACTGAAGAAACATGCACTTCAAGATCGAATGAACGATCAGGCGCAAGCTCATGGCGATGGTCTGACAGCAGCGACAATTCGTATGGATCATATCCTTTCAAAGCCCATTGTCTAGTCCGATTATAAAAATGCATCACTAGATCGACCAGTTTGCTTACCAACCGCATATCACTAAACTCCAGCTGAGATTGCAGCATGCCGACTAATTCAGAGGGAGACTGATCCATCTGGATGGCGATCACAAGCTCTTCCATCATCGTTTCAGCAATGCTGGCATCAAGATGCCAATTCGATTCCAAAAAAAATATTAGGCGGCGGTAATGTTCATGCCGATCGACATAATCATCACTGCTTGCCTGCAGCAATTGTTCTTTTGTAAAAGGATAATAATCAATATGACGCCTCATTTCATGCTGTTTCACAATCTCGCCGGGATCATCGACCATAAAATGCGCAAAGCCATGCGGCGGCGCATAGCAGATGCCTTCATCATACATGCAATATTCATCGAGCACATTCAACAGTTCCATTTCGTCCACATCTGCATTGACATAGGATGTCATTTTTTTGATTAGATCTGATGTGCTCATCACACCGTAATAATAAAGCATTCCTTGAGCTAAACGGGTCCATTCTGTGTTTCGATCAATGATCGATTTCAAGTAATGTTGATCAAACTGCTCAATTTCGTCCATCAATTCTTTGGGCATTCGCAAGGCATGTCCGTCCCAAAAGAACAAGCCGATGCGCTGAAAATACGATGGATAAAACTCAAAGTTTTCGCCAATCAAATCATCCGCAAGCACGCCGCCTCGCCTCAACGCCATTTGCACAAGCGCAAATCGTTTGCGATCGAATCTTAACAGGAGAAATGGCGTGCGATGCATAATTTCATCGGTCAGCCTTTCCATTAAATCCTGCTTATTTAAATGACTCGCATATTTCACTTTCAACCCTTTTCGGATTTCATGCAGCTCATCTTTCGTTAATTGAGCAAGCAGTTCTGATAATGTTTGCATAGATTCATTTGTTCCTTCCGCTGTTTATTGCTTGATTGCGCAAAGACACATGTTCATGTGCTCCGCCAGCGCTGTAAATCCATCATTTCGCTCCTTTGCCCATTGAAATTTCCAAAACGATGTTCATGCCGCTTCTTTAACCTGTAACAAGAATGAACAAGGCTGGCAAAATTGTCAAGATCACACTTTATCATTCAAGCGGCTCAAAACCTTTTCAATCTTCTCATTTAACTGTTCGACGTTCACCTCTTCAATCTGCTCGTCTTTCAATTGATATTTCTGTTTCAAAGAAATAATGCGGCGCACTTTTTCATCGACGGACGCTTCACTAATTTTGCCTGTTTCTACAGCCTGTTTTACTGCGTCATAAGCGCGAACGGCATGATCGAACCCATGCGCTACCATGACGATGTCACTTCCAGCCGACAACGATTGAACGACCGCTTCAGCAATGTCATAATTTTCTGTAATTCCGCCCATCGTCATGTCATCGGTCATGATAACCCCGTTAAAGCCGATCTCTTCCCGCAGCAGTTTCGTCATGATGATTTCAGACATGGAAGCTGGAAATTCCGAATCGATGTTTGACATTAAAATATGAGCGACCATCACAGCATCCGCTCCATTCGATAACGCTTCAATAAAAGGGATCAGCTCAAATTGCCTCAACTCGTTTAAGTTTTTGTGAACGACCGGCAATTGAAAATGGGAATCGACCGAAGTATCTCCATGCCCGGGAAAATGTTTCACGACCGGAATCATCTGTTTCGACTGCATGCCCAACATCGTTTGCACGCCCATCTTCGTCACCAAATCGGCGTCGGCGCCGTATGAGCGCTCCCCGATCACCGGATTTTGCGGATTGCTGTTAATATCCAACACCGGCGCATAATTCATATTAAAACCGAACGCTGCCGCAGCTTCCCCCAGCAATTGACCGATCTGAAAGGCAAATTGCTCATCATTCATGCGGCCGATTTCCGCGCTTGCTGGAAATGTCGCAATTTCATTCGGAAGCCGGCTGACGCTGCCGCCTTCTTGATCGATGGTTAAAAACAACGGAACCGGATTCGATTCATTCGCTTGCTTCAATTCATTCAACAATGCCAGCGTTTGAGCGGCATTCTCAATATTTTTGCCATATGCAATCATGCCGCCGATGTGATATTCATTAACCAATGTCCGGGTTTGCTCTGAAACGGAAGTGCCTTCCATTCCGACGATGAACAATTGGCCTATCTTCTGTTCCAAAGTCATTTTTGCAATCTGTTCCATGATTAATTCTTCTTCTTGATGATCTGAATGGCCGTCTGTTTGATCATCTGAGCGATCGTTTGAATTTCCATTGGATGGTTCTTCTTCATCCTGCTTTTCCTGATCTGATTCGTTCGTTTGCGAATCACCGGCATGCTGTTGCTGATCCTGCCCATGATCAGGGTTCGTTAAAAACTTCATCATGTCGCAGCCTGTCATAACCGCGATGCTCAGCATGATGCTAATAATAAAATAGAACGTTCGCGTCATCATCAAAATATACGCTCCTTGTTGTCATTTCCGCTCGGGAAAACTTATGCGGTTTGCTGCTGCATTGCTCAATCTTTGCCATATTTTAACCAGCCCGCACAATCATCATGCAATAACAAGAAGATGAAGAACTTTCGTTCTTCATCTTCTTCTCGCATACGAACCAATTAGACCTGTTACTTTCTCAACTCTTGCGGAACTTCACGATTATGTAACCACGTCCAGCTTGCAGTCCCAACCACCACTGCCGCAGTCGTCACTTGTGCAATTCGAGATACATATTTGGCAAGTTTGGCTCTCATGCTTATTCACCTCCTCGATCAAATTCTTCGAATGAGAAGAAGCGATTGAATGAAAAAGGCCAGCGCCAACACGCTTGATAGAATGAAAAAATTAGAGGCGATGATTGCTAGAGAGATGACTTTCAAATGCTTATGAAATTTCTCTGGAATGTTCGTTTGATTCGATATTTTAGAAGGCGCATACAAAACTGCTAAAAACAATGAAATGACAGTCAGCAAATAAATATGCCAGTTTTTCAAAGGAATGAAAGGGATCAGGATAATCATGGCCGAGCTGAGCAGCACGCACAGATCTGCAGACTTGATATGGTAGCCGCCCGAAACTGCCCTTAGAAGGGCAAAGCCCGCCATGCCGACAATTGTTCCTTTGAGCGTGTCAAAAGCAATGCCGAAACTGATCGTGATCACAATGACCAGCAAATTCGTTAAAGTGAATGCAAAAAAATAGCTTAGCAGCTCGACACTGGCCGTTTCTTCACTATTCATTGATTTGACTTTCCATGCAAGTCTGTCTGATATCCAATCGATCATAGTCCTGTTCCCTTTTCTTTCCTGTACAACATATTTAATAGAGCGATCAGAATAATGACAAATACCGCAACTGCCAACGGAATATTTTTCAAATCAATGAGCATCACAGATAATGGGATGCACAGCATAACCAAAAAGATTAAGTAGACGTTTTCTTTCTTGATATAGTCCTCACGGTAATTCTCATCGAAAGGAACAAACGTAAAACCAATTCTTTTCTTTAGAATAATCCAACTGATACAAAACGTCAATAACGATGTGACAAATTGTGTCAAATAAAGCAATGACTCATTGCTTCTTATCTCATCCAATGTATAAATGTCCAGTGCTTGCGAGATGAAAATAAGAAACCCTTGAAGCACCATCGAAGAGATTAACGTGATCGAAAACATAATAATGCTGTAAAAAAAGTGGATTCTAAACAAATATCTCAGCAAAATGATCGTTAAAACCGCCAATACGAGCGGCGTGACGCTGTCAAGCATTAATTGCGTTCTAAGAAAATATGAAATAAATGCCATGATGCTGCTAGTGAAGAAGATGAAGGCCAGGTAATCTTTAATTTTAAATCGAAACAAGCTGAACATAAGCACAAAAATCGAAATGCCTTCAATTAAAGAAAACACGAAGAATAAAAAAAAGTCCAAAGAAACCCCATCTCCTTAATGACAAAGGGTAAAACGTACTTTATTACTATATCATGATATGGTAAAATAG
>CALKAN010000149.1 GCA_937983035.1 uncultured Paenibacillaceae bacterium
CGCCCGGCCCTGGCGGCGCTGATGGTCATACTTGCCATGCTGACGGATGGTGTCGATGGGCGTGTCGCGAGAGCGCTGAATGCGCAAAGTGAATTTGGCAAAGAGTTGGATTCATTGTCGGATGTGATTTCATTTGGAGTGGCGCCTGCATTCATCATGTTTGTCGTAGCTTTGCAAGATTTAGGCGCACTGGGATGGTTTGTCACCGCATTTTTTCCGGTTTGCGGAGCATTGCGATTAGCGCGGTTTAATGTGAGCGCAAGCTCTCCCGGATATTTTGTCGGGTTACCGATACCTGCTGCAGGCGGAGTGTTGGCAACGCTGGCGCTGTTCCATCAAGAACTGCCTGCTGCATTGATGATGGTTTCAACGATTGTGCTGGCTGTATTGATGGTCAGTTTTGTAAAATATCCAGATTTTAAGAAAGTGCATTTCTCGAATGCGCTGCTTGTCATTTCATTTTTGATCGTGTTGGCAATGATCGGCTTGTTCATCTTTAACCCTGAATCGATCGAAACATGGTCTAAGCTGATGTTGATTCCGCTTGTGTTATATGCATTGTACGGACTAAAAAAAAACATTGACCTTTTGTTCCGTTTGTTTTTGAGGAAACGAAGAAAGTCTTCGAATCAAGCTGTTGACGAAACCGCTGAAGTATAGAAGCTGATCGATGCAAATATAAAGCGAGGCGCTTTGCTGCCGTCAAATATGCCGAAAAAGGCCTATCCGCGATGTGGATAAGGCCTTTTTTGCATGGAGTTTTAAGATAATCGGAACAATCCCAAAGTAGAGCACTTGCTTGATTCTTTCGTAATCACTTCTCCCAAATCAATGCCCAGCAGATTGCAAAGCGCAGCCATGTAGAAAATATTTCTGCCCAGCTCAGATGATACCGCTTCCAAACAATTGTCGCAAAGATTGCCCGACATGTGAGTTTGCAATATATCTTTCGCTTGTTCCAATGTCATATTCTCTGTATACGGCTGTTTTGACGCTCGGACTTCAACGCATCCGCACTCGGTGATTGCTTTTACGACTGACCGGTGGACGGATGAATTGGATTGATCGTATTTTGACAATACATCCAGAATGCTTCGATGACGCAGCAACAATTCAGACACTTGATTCTGAAATTCTTTAAGACTCAGCGAACTCAATCCATTCACCTCATTGCTTCAATTTGTATTTATCATTATAAAGCAAATTTCCAGATAATTCAAAAGTTATTATGCATGAAAAAAAGCGCCTCCGTGCGATTATTTTTAAAAAAATGGCAGATTAGGGTTAGGTTTTTTTCAAATTGATCATACTGGTAATGTGCGGATGTTTCATGAAACTTTTTTCCGTTTGCGGCGTTCAGATTTTTTTTGCCGCAAAATAAACCGAATGCAAACCGTTTAGGATGCAAACAGTTGGAGGTGAGACAATTTGAAACGAATATTGCAAATTTGCTTGCTTGGAGCCGGTGCGTATGCGGGGTATGTTCTGGGCGCCGGCGGATGGTTCAGCATGAGCCGCTATTTTGCCTTTCCGTGGATCACAGCCATGATTGGACTGGCTGCAGGGTACTTCGCCAGCGCGGCAGTTTATCGCTTTGTCGGGCAGAAGCTCGTCAAATTGGAGCAAAAGCTGGATCAGCTGCCGGGAGATGATTTGTTCATCGGTTCAGCAGGCTGGATCGGCGGGTTGTTGGTATCTTTCTTACTCTATCCGGCGTGGAACAGCATGGACAATATCAGCGGATATTCCTTGACCTTATTTTCTGTTATCATGGGATATGCAGGATTCTATATCAGCTATCGAAAAAAAGAAGATTTAAAGAAGCTCTGGTCGAGCCGAAGAGTGAATGAATCTTCTAAGGTTGAGGAAAGAAGCGGCGGAGAACACAAAATATTGGACACAAGCGTGATCATTGACGGACGCATTGCCGATCTGTGCAAGACAGGTTTTATTGAAGGCGTTCTGGTGATCCCGGGCTTTGTCCTGGAAGAGCTGCAGCATATTGCAGATTCGTCCGATTTGCTTAAGCGAAACCGGGGAAGGCGCGGATTAGACATTTTAAATAAAATACGCAAAGAGCTCGACATTCAAGTTCAAATTTATGAAGGTGATTTTGAAGAGATCGCCGAAGTTGACTCCAAGCTCGTCAAACTGGCCAAGCTGCTGGAAGGCAAAGTGGTGACGAACGATTTTAATCTGAACAAAGTGTGCGAACTGCAAGGCGTGGAGGTTTTGAATATTAACGATCTGGCCAATGCGGTCAAGCCGATCGTGCTGCCCGGAGAAGAATTGATGGTGCAAGTCATTAAAGACGGCAAGGAGCACGGCCAAGGCGTCGCTTACTTAGATGACGGCACGATGATCGTTGTTGAAGAAGGACGGGAATATATCGGAAGCAGATTGGAAGTTCTCGTGACCAGCGTGCTGCAAACATCGGCTGGACGCATGATCTTCGCCAAACCGAAATTAATGGAAAAAGCCTTGTAAAAGGGTTATGATAGGAATGGATTAAGCAAAAGCCATTCCAAGTGCATGAAAGGTGAAGGTCATGGAACGTCTAGGAGTCGTGATCGTTGCCGCCGGGACCGGTTCGCGGATGAACACGGCGGTAAGGAAGCAATTTCTGCAGCTGAAAGATAAACCGATTTTAGTCCATGCTGTTGAAGTGTTTGAGGGGATGCCGGAAGTTTCAGAAATCGTCATCGTAACCGGCAGCTCTGATATAAATAGGGTAGAGCAATATATAAGCATGTATCATTGGCATAAAATTAAAGCGATCGTGCCGGGCGGTTCAGACCGGCAGCAATCCGTATATTATGGATTGCAGGCGGTATCCAGCGAAACGGAGTGGGTGTTGATCCACGACGGGGTCAGGCCGTTCGTTACGCCGGAAGCCGCCCTGCGCTGTTTGGAGGGCGCTGCAAGCACTGGAGCGGCTGTGCTGGCCGTGCCGGTGAAAGACACGATCAAACAAATCAATGATGCGGGGCAAATTGTTGCCACGCTTGAGCGGACAAGCTTGCGCGCGATCCAGACGCCGCAGGCTTTTCGCCGATCTCTCATATTGGAAGCCCATCGGACGGCGATGGAGCAGGGCTGGCAAGCGACCGATGATGCCGCTTTAGCGGAAATGATGGGACATGCGGTCGTTGCTGTAGACGGAGATTACCGAAATATTAAAATAACGACTCCGGAAGACTTGGCTGTCGCTGAGCAGCTGCTGGGCGGCGAAGCATAATTCCGACCAGTTTCATGCTGCCGGCTGTGCAAGGAGTTAATGCAGGCCAAATTCATCATTTTTGCATAAGAAGGAGAGGAGAAAATGGAGTTTAGGATCGGACATGGTTTTGACGTTCATCGACTGACAGCAGGGCGGCCGTGCATCATCGGCGGCATTGAGATCCCGTATGACAGAGGCTTGGAAGGCCATTCGGACGGGGACGTGCTGTTGCACGCAGTGGCAGATGCAGTGCTGGGAGCGCTGGCGCTCGGTGACATTGGCAGACATTTTCCGGACACCGATCCGCAATATAAAGATGCGGACAGCAAGAAGCTGCTTTTGCATGTGTGGGGGCTCGCCAAACAGGCCGGCTATCGGCTGGGGAATCTGGATGTCACTTTGATCGCGCAAGAGCCGAAGATGGCGCCGCATATCCCTGCCATGATCGATTGCCTGGCGCAGCTGCTCGAAGCCGAGCGTTCGCAAATCAACGTGAAAGCGACCACTTCCGAAAGGCTGGGATTTACCGGCAGAGGGGAAGGGATCGCTTGTGAATCGGTTGTTTCTTTGATCAAACATATGCTATGATGTTGAATTATTCGTAAGAGAGCGAGAGGAGAGGTGTTTATGTCCGCAAAGATTCGGGTGCGCTATGCGCCAAGCCCTACTGGACATTTGCATATTGGCAATGCACGCACCGCTTTGTTTAATTATTTGTTTGCCCGCAAATTCAACGGAACGTTTGTCGTGCGCATTGAAGACACGGACCAGAAGCGAAATGTCGCCGGTGGTGAAGAAAATCAGCTGAAATTTATGAAATGGCTCGGACTGGAGTGGGATGAGAGCGTCGATTGCGGCGGTGAATTCGGTCCATATCGCCAAACGGAGCGGCTTGCTCTCTATGAGAAATGCGTGCAGGAACTGCTGGAGCGGGGGCTGGCTTATCACTGTTATTGCACGGAGGAAGAGCTGGAACAAGAGCGGAAAGAACAGATGGACCGCGGAGAAAACCCGAAGTATTCCAGAAAGTGCAGCCGGCTGACGCCGGAAGAGCGGCAAGCGCTTGAGGCGTCGGGAAGAAAAGCGAGCATCCGTTTCCGCGTGCCTGATAACAAAGAATATGTGTTTGATGACATGGTCAAGGGAGAAGTGCGTTTCGAAGCAGACGGTTTCGGCGATTTTGTCATTATGAAAAAAGACGGCTTTCCTACATACAACTTTGCCGTTGTCGTGGACGATCATCATATGCAAATTTCACACGTGCTTCGCGGTGACGACCATATTTCGAATACGCCGCGTCAATTGATGATTTACGAGGCGTTCGGCTGGGAACCGCCGGTGTTCGGTCATATGAGCCTGATCGTGAACGAGCAGCGGAAAAAATTGAGCAAACGGGATGAAAGCATCCTGCAATTTATCGAGCAGTATCATGACATGGGCTATTTGCCGGAGGCGCTGTTTAATTTCATCGCTTTGCTCGGCTGGTCGCCGGAAGGAGAAGAAGAAATTTTCTCCAAAGAGCAGTTTATTGAACAATTTGATCCCGGCAGGCTGTCGAAAAGCCCGGCTGTTTTTGATACGGACAAATTGCTGCATATCAGCAATCATTATATTAAGCACGCAGAACCGCAGCGCATCGTTGAATTGGCCCTTCCTTACTTGCAAAAGGCGGGCAGGCTGCCGGAAACGTTAGATGAGAATGAGAAGGCATGGGCGTCTGCTTTAATCGGGTTGTTCCAGGACCGGATGCGCTTCTTGGCTGAAATTACGGAATTGTCGAAGCTGTTTTTCGAGGAAGACGTGCAGCTTGAACCTGAAGCAGCCAAAGTGCTTGATGAAGAACATGTGCCGGAAGTGATGGCCGGCTTGCATGAGAAGCTGCAGCAAGCAGAACAATTTACGACAGACGCCATTAAAGCAGCGATTAAAGCTGTGCAGAAAGAGACCGGGCATAAAGGAAAGCGGCTTTTTATGCCGATTCGCGCTGCTGTTACGGGTCAAACGCACGGGCCGGACTTGAACGTAACTTTGTATCTGTTAGGGCGGGACAAAGTGTTGGAACGCTTGTCAAGATGGCAAGGACAGATTGCAAAATGATGCAGTTCCGGACCGGGCTGCGCAGCAATTCAAACAATTGTCAATCTTGCATGAATCGGCTATACTTGTAAAAAAATCGATATTGGCTGTTTAGGTGATGATCAAGAGAAATGAACCGTGCTGTTCAGCTGCAGAGAGGATAACCGGCGCTTGCCGCGTCAAGCCGGGCTGGAAGTTATCCGCTGACTGGGTTCGTGGATGCGCTTGTGAGCCTTTGCGCCTGAAACCTGTCGTTTAGAGGATGACAGGCAAGTAGGGTCAACGTTTCGTTCGCGTTAAGAGCGTTGAGGGGGATCGGGCTTTTGTCAGCCATGATCCAAGCAGAGTGGAACCGCGCACAGCGTCTCTGCAGCGTCAGCTGCAAAGACGCTTTTTTTGGTGCTGGGACAGGGGAGTGTTGCCATTGACGGCGATGATTTGTTGATCATTTGGTGAAACCATAGGAGGGGGAAGGCTGCAATGCGAATCATAAAAGAAGACATTCAAGCGGTGTTCGACAATGATCCGGCAGCTAGAAGCGTAATAGAAGTTGTGTTTACTTACTCCGGCCTGCATGCGTTGTGGGCGCATCGGATTGCTCATTTTTTTTATCGGCGCGGATTACTGACGATCGCTAGAATCATATCGCAAGTCAGCCGTTTTTTTACAGGGATTGAAATCCATCCCGGCGCCAAAATTGGCAGAAGAGTGTTTATCGATCATGGAATGGGCGTCGTCATTGGGGAAACTTGCGAAATCGGCAATGATGTCATCCTTTATCAGGGAGTGACGCTGGGAGGAACAGGCAAGGAAAAGGGCAAGCGTCATCCGACGATCGGCAACAATGTTGTCATCGGATCAGGCGCGAAAGTGCTCGGATCTTTTAAAGTAGGAGATCATGCGGTCATCGGCGCGAACGCCGTCGTGTTGAAAGAGGTGCCTCCGAACTGTACCGTTGTCGGCATACCTGGTAAAATCGTTAAGAGAGACGGCGTGAAAATGGAAAAGCTGGACCATGGCAATCTGCCGGATCCAATGGTTGAAATTGTTCAGAAACTGCAGCAAGAAATCGATCATTTGAAAGCAGAATTGGAATTGATGAAACAAAACGGGAGGAAATCATAATGGCCGTGAAGCTGTACAATACGTTAACGAGAAAAAAGGAAGCTTTTCAGCCTGTGGAACCTGGAAAAGTGCGCATGTATGTATGCGGTCCGACGGTGTATGATTACATTCATATCGGGAATGCGCGGCCGATGGTCTTTTTTGACGTCGTGCGCAGATATTTGCAGCATCAAGGGTACGATGTGACCTATGTGGTCAATTTTACGGATGTGGACGACAAGCTGATTCAAAAAGCGGCAGAGACGGGCTTGACCGTTCCGGAAGTAGCGGAACGCTTTATTGAAGCTTATTTTGAAGATGCAGAAGCGCTTGGCGTGAAACGGGCGGATCTTCATCCCCGCGTAACGGAGAACATCCCCGAAGTGATTGCATTCATTCAGGGGCTGGTTGATCAAGGCTATGCTTATGAAAGCGGAGGAGACGTCTATTTCCGGACGCATCGGTTTAAAGAATACGGCAAATTGTCGCAGCAAAAATCAGAAGAGCTTCAGCTGGGCAAACGCGTAGCCGTTGATGAGCGCAAAGAACATCCGCAAGATTTCGTGTTGTGGAAGAGCGCCAAGCCCGGGGAAATCGCATGGGACAGCCCGTGGGGAAAAGGCCGTCCGGGATGGCATATTGAATGCTCTGCCATGGCGCGGAAGTATCTCGGCGAAACGCTCGATATTCACGGCGGCGGACAAGATCTGACTTTCCCGCATCACGAATGCGAGATTGCTCAGTCAGAATCGCTCCACGGCAAACCGCTGGCCCGCTACTGGATGCACAACGGCTATATTCATATTAACAATGAAAAAATGTCCAAGTCGCTGGGCAACGGGATTAATGTGAAGCAATTGCGTCAACAATATTCAAAAGAATCGCTGCGCTATTTCATGTTGAGCACGCATTACCGGCAGCCGCTTAATTTCAGTGAAGAAGTCATGGTGCAGGCGCAGCGGAGCACGGAACGAATTCGAAACGGTTTGATTGATTTAAAGCATCGGCTTAATCAAGCCGAATCGGAGCTGCGTCCCGGCGATGCGGAAGTGCTGGAAGAAGCAAAGGATGTGCTGCGCCGGTTTCATGACAAAATGCAAGACGACTTCAACACAGCGGATGCACTTACGGCGATGTTCGATCTGATCAGCCTCAGCAACAATTATTTGCAGCGGGAACAAGCATCGGCGGAAGTGCTCGAATCCATCTTGGCCGCCTTTCGCGAAATGAACGGCATTTTGGACATCATTACGGAAGAAGAGCCGGATCAGCTTCTGGATGAAGAGATTGAGCGCTTGATCGAGGAGCGGAATATTGCGCGCAAGAACAAAGATTTTGCAAGAGCGGATGAAATTCGAGATATGCTGAAAGAAAAGAACATTATGCTGGAGGACACTCCGCAAGGGGTGCGTTGGCGCAGATTATGATGAGACGCGAGCAAGAAGGATTTGCCATTCCGTTTAAGCCAGCTAAAGAGCCGGAGTACATGCATCCCGTTACGCTGGCTTATTTAGGGGACGCAGTGCATCAGCTGTATATTCGGCAATATTTGCTGGCGCAAAAAAGGCAAAAACCGAATGAGCTGCATCAACAAGCGATCAAATATGTGTCCGCCAAGGCCCAAGCACAAGCGCTGAAGCGCATGCTGCCCAGCCTGACCGAACAAGAATTGGAAATGGTCAAGCGGGGACGCAACGCGAAGTCGGGACAAGTTCCCAAAAATGCCGATGTATTGGATTACCGCCACAGCACTGCTTTTGAATGCTTGGTCGGTTATCTGTATTGCAAACAGGAGTATGAAAGATTAGATGCATTGCTGCACAGCACATTAGAAACTTGAAAGGAAAGATGCACATGGAGGAATATATAGCCGGCAAACACGCGGTCTTGGAAGCCGTTCGTTCCGGACGAGCCATTCATAAAATTTGGATTGCGGAACAAGCGCAGCGCTCATCTGTTCAACCGATCATCGCTGAAGCAAAGCAGCGAGGCATTCTCGTGCAGTATGCCGACAAGCGCAAACTTGATCAAGCAGCCGGAAAAGTGCAGCATCAAGGCGTCGTAGCTCAGGCAGCCGCTTATGAATATGCAGACGTGGAAGATATATTGCAATCGGCGGCCGAAGCGGGCCAGGCGCCGTTGATCTTCATAAGGACATGGCTGTACTGCTGCTCGATGAAATCGAAGATCCGCATAATCTCGGCTCAATTTTGCGTTCAGCAGCTTGCACAGGTGTGCATGGAGTCATCATTCCGAAGCGGCGGTCGGCTGGATTGACGGCAACGGTCGTCAAGACATCGGCGGGCGCATCTTCTTATGTTCCGGTGGCGCGCGTATCCAATATCGCTCAAACGATTGACGCGTTGAAGCGGCAAGGCATCTGGATCGCCGGAACGGATGTGAATGCCGATGCGCTGATTTACCAGCAAGACATGAAACTGCCGTTGGCCGTCGTCATCGGCAATGAGCATCGCGGCATCGGGCGCTTGACAAGAGAAAAATGCGATTTTCTCATCAAGCTGCCGATGCTCGGACCGATTCAGTCGCTGAACGCTTCGGTTGCAGCTGCCATCGTGATGTACGAGGCTGTCCGCCAGCGAAATTATATGAAGGTCAGCGAGCAATGAAAGAAGTGCTGATCGTTGACGGCTACAACATGATCGGGGCGTGGCCGGAACTTTCCAGTTTGGCAAAGCTCAGCTTGGAAGATGCAAGAGATCGGCTGGTGGAATATTTAGCGGATTATCAGGGCTTTTCGGGCAGGAAAGTGATTCTTGTATTCGATGCGCATCAAGTGCCGGGGAAAGGCAAGAAATATAGGCAGCACAGGGTGGATGTCCGTTATACCCGCGAAAAAGAAACTGCCGATGAATGCATCGAACGTCTTGCTGCGGATATGGCTCGCATGAGACATCACGTGTATGTGGCAACGTCGGATTATACGGAGCAGCGCGTCACATTCGGACAAGGCGCTTTGCGCATTTCCGCGCGTGAGCTGTGGATCGAAATCAACAACAGCCGGCGGGAAATGGAAGAAGTGATTGAAAGAAACAAGCAGCCGGAAAGAAACAGTTTTGATGCAAAAATTTCCAGTGATTTGATGGAAATTCTTGAAAAATGGCGGCGCGGCGAGCCTTAATTGCTCGAAAATGGTTGACGATTCCAGCAATCATCATGTATACTAACTTTATCTTTATTATGTTCGTTTATGCTAGAATAGCTGAAATACGCATTATTTACCAATGATGCCGCAAGCAATGCAGCCGGAGGGATCGGAACGTGAGCGTCGACCTCAATCAAACTGAAACGTTTTCATTAAGCGATCGATCCGATGAGGAGATCGTTCTCGCTATTCGCGAGGGAAATCTAGAAGCGTTGGAGTACTTGATATTAAAGTATCGGAATTTCGTGTGGGCGAAAGCACGATCTTATTTTTTAATCGGGGCAGACCGAGAGGATATCGTGCAAGAAGGCATGATCGGTTTGTACAAATCGATTCGGGATTTCAGGGGGGACAAGCTTACGTCATTCAAAGCTTTCGCGGAATTGTGCATCACTCGCCAAATTATCACTGCGATCAAGACAGCCACCCGCCAGAAACATATCCCGCTCAATTCTTACATTTCATTGGACAAGCCGATTTATGATGAAGAATCAGACAGAACGTTGTTGGACGTATTGTGCGGAACGAGGGTCAGCGACCCGGAAGAAATGATGATCAACAAAGAAGAATTCAGCGGTCTGGAAGAGAAGATGGAAGAACTGCTGAGCGATCTGGAACGCCAAGTGCTGATGCTTTACTTGGATGGAAGGTCCTATCAAGAAATTGCAGAAGAACTGCAAAGACATGTGAAGTCGATTGACAATGCTTTGCAGCGCGTCAAGCGAAAGCTTGAAAAGTACTTAGAGGGAAGACAAGCCCAATCTTAACGGCAACATAGAATGCTGAAGTTTCATATATTGCCCTTATAAACAACTAAATCGATTTGCACACATATTTCACGCATATGCTTGATGAAATGAACATGCTGCAGTGACAGATTTGAAGTTCGGAATCATTTATTTTTCATTCATATATGCCAAACATCACATATTGACGCTGAAGAAGCGTCAATTTTCTTTGATTGTTGTCGCCCGCCAGTCCGACAATATTCAGCATCCATCAACAGGGTGCTTTTTTTCTTGTCGAATGGGCGAGGGACTTGCAGCCGCGTTCCGATCATCGCTGGACGGGATGCAAGAACGGCGGATCTATGGATGACATGCGCTTGCATGCCCTTTCATTCCGCTCAGCTTAGGGTGCTTGATGTTTAAGTTGGTGAATAACTGTCGATAATGTCAAAAGATACCGCTTGCTTGCCTTATTTTTGCCTTGACACACTTGCCGGCATTATGGTAAAGTTTGTTGGGTAGCTGGAAAATGGCGTACGTTTATTTTTGTGTGAACACAGCAATGGATCCATGCCCGGATCTTGCAGGCACGCTCGGCTTTGAGCGCAGCCGTTTGATCTGTTTAACAGTGTTGCAATTGTGAACGTGATTCGTGGAGGTGTACAACGTGCGGGCAACAATTACATTGGAATGCACCAATTGTAAGCGAAGAAATTATACAAGCAATAAGAATAAGAGAACGCACCCTGATCGCTTGGAATTGAGGAAACATTGCAAATTCTGCAATCAGCATACCGTTCATCGCGAAACCAGGTAATTCGGAGGGATTAAGCCGTGGCGTTTCTATCAAGTTTGAAGAAAGGATTCGGATCCATTGCGTCCTTCTTCTCGGGCAGCTGGTCCGAGATGAAGAAAGTCAGATGGCCGAACCGCAAAGAATTGGTAAGCTACACGATCGTAGTTCTGGTAACCGTTACTTTTATTACGATCTACTTTGCCATCATTGACCTTGGGATCTCTGAAATTATGCGTTTGATTTTTAACTAGGCGGCGCATGGATTGTTTTTAACCGGCGATGTTTTTAGTTTGCTGCAGACGAAGCTGCGGCCGGCGTCCGATTCTTCATAAGGCAGCACAGCGGAGAGTTTCATCTGGAATGCGCGTTGATAAGCAAGGCGCTTGATGCAATGAAGGCATGGCCTGCTTCAAGTTTTTAAGCATGCTTGCTTCCGTTTGATGGAAGTGCCGACTGCCGCCTAAATTCAAACCAAGGGTGACTTTTAATATGGAAATGGAAAAAAGATGGTATGTAGTTCATACCTATTCCGGTTATGAAAATAAAGTAAAAACGAATCTGGAAAAAAGAGTCGAGTCCATGGATATGAGCGACAAGATCTTTCGGGTGCTGGTGCCGACGGAAGAAGAAGTTGTCAACAAGGACGGCAAACAAAAAACGGTTAAACGCAAAGTTTACCCCGGTTACGTGCTGGTGGAAATGATTCAAACAGATGATTCCTGGTATGTGGTTCGGAATACGCCGGGAGTGACGGGATTTGTCGGATCTTCTGGCTCTGGTTCCAAGCCGACGCCCTTATTGCCTGAAGAAGCAGAAGCGATATTAAGACATATGGGCATGGAAGAACCGAAACCGAAGCCTGAATTTAATGTGAAAGAGAATGTTCGCGTGAAAGTAGGGCCGTTTGCAGATTTTGTAGGCACGATCGAAGATATCATGCTGGACAAGAACAAGTTGAAAGTGCATGTCAACATGTTCGGCAGGGAAACTCCACTGGAATTGGATTTTGACCAGGTAGAGAAAATTTAATCCCTGCTGTGTCTGTTTGGATGGAGTGGGAGGGAATGTTCCCGTTTGACCACATTAAGGCAAGGAGGTGTTTCATATGGCGAAAAAGGTCATCAAAGTAGTAAAACTGCAAATTCCTGCAGGAAAAGCGAATCCCGCACCTCCAGTAGGTCCGGCGCTGGGCCAGGCGGGTGTTAACATTATGGCGTTCTGTAAAGAGTTCAACGCCCGTACCGCGGATCAAACCGGGTTGATTATTCCGGTCGAACTAACTGTGTTTGAAGACCGTTCATTCACTTTTATTACGAAAACTCCGCCGGCTGCAGTGCTGTTAAGCAAGGCTGCTGGAATTGAAAAAGGATCCGGAGAGCCGAACAAGACCAAAGTAGCTACCATTAAGCGGGATAAGGTTCGCGAAATTGCCGAGCTGAAGATGCCTGACTTGAATGCTGCTTCAGTTGAAGCTGCCATGAGGATGGTAGAAGGCACGGCAAGAAGCATGGGAATTACGATTGAGGATTAATCCTTTGCGTCGTCAGTGGGAGGATCATCCGCTAATACCACGATAGGAGGAATTTAAGCAATGCCAAAACCAGGCAAGAAATATCAAGATGCAGTTAAACTAGTTGACCGCGAAAAGGCATATGAGCCTGCAGAAGCGATCAAGCTGGTCAAAGAAACAGCGAAAGCTAATTTTGATGAAACAGTCGAAGTTGTCATTCGTCTTAGCGTAGATCCGAGAAAACAGGATCAAGCGGTTAGAGGCGTAGTCGTGCTGCCGCACGGCACAGGCAAAACGCAGCGAGTGCTCGTATTCGCAAAAGGCGAAAAAGCTAAAGAAGCGGAGAATGCTGGAGCGGACTATGTCGGCGATCAAGATCTGATCAATAAAATCCAGCAAGGATGGTTTGATTTTGACGTTTGTGTAGCTACGCCGG
>CALKAN010000150.1 GCA_937983035.1 uncultured Paenibacillaceae bacterium
AACCAAGTTGTGCATATGATAGAGCGGGGAACGGCGCCGACAGCGGCGGGTCAGCTCGTTCCGATCCAAGCGGACACTGTCTGTTTGCACGGTGACGGCAGTCATGCCGTCCAGTTTGCCCGCACGATCACGGATGAATTGATGAAGCGCGGCTGCCAAATCAAATCACTCCGTGCAAGGCAGTCTGAGCATCCTGCTCCCTGAATGGACGTTCATGCAACGATTTGATATACTATCGAAGGGAATGAATATCATTCTCAATGATTGCTTCCCCAGTCAATGGATGGATCATCTGTCATTCGATGGAGATATATGCAGAAATTTCTGTTAAGCGATAGGACTGGGAGGATCTGCGAGGGAGTTGGACAGAATCGATGAGCATTCAGTTTTGCTCGACGTTGTCGGCAGCAAGAAATGAAGCGTTAACCGGGACGGCTCCTGCACATCAACGGTATCTGTTTGCAGAGATTCCTGCGCCGTGGCCTTACCATGCGATCGAGTCTGCAAACGTGCCGCCGGAGCTCAGACAAGCTTTGCAAAATTTAAAAGAAGCAGAGACGCCCATTCGATTGCAAGCTTTTTATTCAGAAGAGATGAGTTCACCGGAGCATATGCGCCGATTTTTCTATTTCACTTTGCCGAAGCCGCCTTATGCAGCTTATCGCAAGCGGGAGTATCTCGTTCCGGAAAGCGAGTGCCCGGCGTTTGTTCAAACGATTGCCGCAGCGGATGAGGAGCAGCTTATGAATACGTTTGAAACATATCGCGTGACAGAAACCGAACACGTTGCCGAATGGTTTGTCTGCACGCATGGAAGCCATGATTTTTGCTGCGGGAGAATCGGTGCGCCTGTTTATATCGAAATGAAAGATCGTTTCGGCTCCAGCGACGGGAACTTCCGAGTGTGGAGGACCGATCATATGGGCGGACATCGTTTTGCTCCAACAGCGATGGAATTTCCTTCCGGGAGATTTTGGGGACGATTGGAATCAGAAGTGCTTGATTTGATCGTGGAGAGGAAAGGGGAATTTGCCCCATTACTGTCTTATTACCGCGGCTGGAGCGGAATCGGCAAACTCGAACAATTAGCTGAGGCGGAACTGATGAAGCGTTTCGGTTGGAAAGCAATTCATTGGCAAAAACAAGCGAGCATTATTATGCAAAACGAAGAGAAAGCCGTCGTGCACATCATCGTTTATGCCGGTGCGGAGAATGAACAACTGATTTATGAAGCTGAAATCGAGCGGGATGAGCCGGTCGAAGTGTTCGGATGTTCAGGGAGTCAATCGCTGGTTGAGAAATATAAATTAGTCCGGCTGGAACAACGAAATGCCAATGCATCTTGATCATTCAGCTGTACTGAACAGATGAAAAAAACCACCCGCAATGATTCGCTCTTTGCAGCAGATGGTTGAACGACAGGCTGCTGTTATGCTAAGGAGCGCATCCACGATCGGGTGGTTTTGTTATTTTAAATATTGACGTTAAACTTTATTCTTTCCATGCTTGAGGATGGTCGTCATTGACATATTGGGCTGCTGCTGCATTTTTCTCCACTTGTTCCGGATTTTTGCAGCCTGGAATGACGCAAGTGACCGCATCGTGCTTTAAGCACCATGCCAATGCCCATTGAGACATGTCCATATTGGCGGGAACTTCATTTTTGCGAATTTGTTCCGCTTCAATTAATTTCGCGTCTCGTTCTTCCTGGTCGTGGCGATGTCTCACATCATTGTCGCCAAAAGTTGCTCCCGGCTTGTATTTTCCGGTCAGGTAGCCGCTGGCAAGAGGGACCCGCGCCAACACGCCGAGGTCTTGTTCGATGCATGAAGGAAATACTTCGCGTTCCGGCCCCCGGTCTAAACGGTTGTATACGACTTGAATCGCTTTGCAGTTCCGTTTCGTTGCTTGAGATGTTTGATGGATGTTCGTATTGCTTCCGATCGATATGCCTAAATTTCGAATTTTGCCTGCTTGCACTTGCTTGTCCAATGCATGCCACAATTCGTCGTTGTCGAACACGTCATCTCGTCCGGAATGAAACTGGTATAAATCGACATAGTCGGTTTGCAATGCACGCAAAGAGGCCTCCAATTGGCGGATCACTTCATCGGCAGACCAGCGTTCGCTTCGCTCGAAATTGCTGTGAAATTTGTGGCCGAATTTGGTGGCGATGACCCAGTCTTCACGATTTTGTCCTTTTAAATATTCCCCGATCAAAGCTTCCGAAGTGTGGTCGCCGTAACATTCTGCCGTATCAATCAAATTAATGCCGAGTTCTTTCGCTTTGTCTAAAATTTCTGCCGCTTCTTTCGCCGTATATTCTTTGCCCCATTCACCGCCGAACTGCCAGGTGCCGATGCCGATCACGGAAACTTTCAAATTCGTTTTCCCTAATCTGCGATATTTCAACGCATTCACCTTCCATTCATAAAATCATAAACCATTTCCTTTTTCTTGCTGTATTGCTATCTTTCATTATAATGTTCCTGCTCTCCCTGTTCAAATGCCAAGACGAATGCGTGTCTCATGCAAGATCAACGCTTGATGAGGAACCGCCGCAGTGACCTGGGAACATCGATCTCTTCGATGTAAAGCATCGTCCGGTTGCCATGATTTTGGTGCAGAGGAAGCGGTTATTTTGAATTGGGTTAGGCTGCAGGACGAGTGCAGGAAGCAGGTTCTGCATCCATAACGGAATCTGTTTTCGGCAGAAGAGTGCAAGTTTTGTCTGAACAAGTAAAAAAATGTCCGCATTTGAATGCGCGAATGCGCTATAGTTATTTGACGAGTATTGCTATATTTGAGATCGTTTGATCGTTTTGTGCTGAAACGGTTTAGCAGAGGCTGATTGGAATCAAAGGAGTGGGCATGATGGAAATATATTTTTCAAAGGTTAAGCAAGTGCTGACCGACATTGAAACGACACAAAAGGAAGCGATGCATAAGGCGGCGGACATTTGCACGGAGGCGCTGTTTCAAGGGCGGCGGTTGTTTTTTTTCGGGACGGGTCATTCGCACATGTTGGCCGAGGAGCCGTTTTACCGCGCGGGAGGCTGAAAAAACATTACGCCGATCTTGGAAACCGGGCTGATAGACAATGATCCAATCACCGTGACAAGTCAAATGGAAAGATTAGAAGGATATGCGGACATATTGCTTGAACATCATGGCGTTTCTGAAAATGACGTGCTGTTTGTCATCTCGAATTCCGGCGTCAATGCGGTGCCGGTGGAAATGGCGCTGGGAGCGAAAAGAATCGGAGCAAAAGTCATTGCGCTGACCAGTCTGAAACATTCCAGACAGATGCATCCGAGACATTCAAGCGGGAAAAAATTGTTTGAAATTGCGGATTTAGTGCTCGACAATTGCGGAGTATACGGCGATGCTGCAGTGGAATTAGATCAATATCCGATCATGGTCGGACCGACATCAACGATTGCGGGCGCGCTGATCATTAATGCGATTACGGTTCAGATTGCAAAAAATTATGAAAAAAGCGGCAAGGAGCCGCCGGTTTTTGTCAGCGCAAACGTAGCATTGGCAGGAAGCGAGGGATAACAGATGACATTGGAACTGGGCGTATCCAAAATCGACATCACCCCTGCGGAACGAGTGCCGCTGGCCGGTTTTGCCGCTCGAAACAATAAGCCGTATGAAGGAATTGCGTCGCGCATCTATGCGAGGACGGCATTTTTCCGTCATATTTCGCCGGCAGGAGAGCAGACGAAAGGGATTCTTGTGTCGGCTGATTTGCTGTGGTGGGGGGAATCGTTGTCCAAACAAATCAGAGCGGAAATATCGAAAAAATGGGATGTGCCGGAATCTTGCATCTTGCTGCATGGAACGCACAATCATTCCGGACCGCAGACAAACGAGCTGATGCACCCATTGCTCGGTTGGGCAAATTCACAGTATTTGCAGTTTTTGAAGCAGAGGCTGCATGCAGGGATTGAGCAAGCTTTCCAAGATCTTGAAGAAACAGACATTTACAGAAGCAGCGGAGAGTGCCGCTTAGGCGTTCATCGCAGAGCGGTCGTGAATGGGCAAGTGATCTTCCAAGCGAATGAAGCAGGGGAAATGGATCCGGAAATGCTGCTGTTTCGTTTTCGGCGCAAAAGAGAAGAGAAAGACAAGGCGCTGTTTGTTCATTATGCCGTTCATCCGGTCATTTCGCGGGAAAATCAAGTGTCTGCCGAGTTTACCGGCGCAGCGATGAATCGGTTGGAACAAACATTCGAAGGCTGCACGGCGTTTTATTTGCAAGGCTGCTGCGGAGACATCAATGTCGATTTTACTAAGAATAAAATGTTTCAAACCGGTGATGAACAGCAAGTGGAAGCTTTCGCGGAAAAATTAGCCCAAACGGCTGAAAAAATTTTGTCACAAGGCGGGCAGAAACTTCAGGCAGGTTCCATTGCCGGCCGAACGTATCGCCTGTCTCTCCCGTTTCAACCGCTGCATGCGGAAAAAGAGATGGTGGAAATGGCCGCTTCCGGCGAGTCTCCTTATCGTGAGTGGGCGCAGCATATGTTGAGCGAAGAGAGCCGCAACGAGAAGATCTTGGAAATGACGGTTATGAAGCTGGGCGAAGAAATGAGCTTCTTGGCCATGAACGCAGAGATGGTCACTGCATACGGATTGTATATGAAGGAGAAGTCGAATGGGAAAGTCGTTCCGCTTCCTTATACGAACGGCATGACCGGTTATATACCGACAGCTGAGCAGCTGGACGAAGGCGGTTATGAGGCAGAAGGATCGATCTACTATTTTTACTTGCCGGGCAAATTAGATCGCAGCGTGGAACAGCAAGTGAAAGGTTTGGCGGATCAGGCCATAGATTGGATTTGAACAGAGCCGAAGAGGAATATTTTATTTAGGCAAGGCGGCAGCAGAGGAATATCTCGCAGTGAGGCTGGGTATTCCTCTTGCCGTGATGGGGTGCATTGAGCGGCGCTTTTAGTTGGCTGGTGAAGATCATTCGATTGTTACTGCTATTGATGGAGCTTGCAGTTACCAGCATATTTGTATGTGTGTCAATCGTCAGTGAAAATGTCATATTAAATCGTCAGTGATTCTGTCACATT
>CALKAN010000151.1 GCA_937983035.1 uncultured Paenibacillaceae bacterium
GATCGTGCTCAGCGGTTCCAGAGACATCCAAATTACGGACAATTATTTTTACCGCAACGGCATCAGGCCGGCCGGCAAAATCATCGCGATCCGCAACGGCTCCGCTTACAATCACATTCATCACAACACGTTTGACGACAATAAAGGACAAGGCGTGGCCATTTATAACGGGCATACCCCTGAAGACATTCATAACAAATATAACGAAATCTACAATAACTATTTTTATCTTGTCCGTCCGGTCAGCGAAGTGTATGAAGGCAGCAGCAATGGTCTGGAATCCGTTCAAATCGGTCAAGGAAAATATGTTTTTAATAAGTTTTTCACCAAAGTGTACGAAAATTTGTTTGAAAGAAATACCGGCGACCGCGCTGAAATCATCAGCGTGAAATCGAGCAACAACGAAGTATACCGCAACACATTCTTAAACAACGATTCCGGTCTGACGATCCGCCTGGGAGACAGCAACAAAATTTACAGCAACTATTTCAAAAACACGATGAAAGGTTTGCGCACATACGGCTTTGATCAGCTCATCTACGGCAACTATTTTGAGGGCGGAATCACGGGATTGCAGCTTCCTGCTGCCGATACGACAACGAAAGCCGAAACGGATAATCCGGCACCGTATTATCAAACCGACCGCATTAAAGTGATGAACAATGTGTTCGTCAATCCCGGCACCCAGGCATTTCTGTTTGGAAATTCGTTTAACCGTTCTCGCATGTACGTCTTGTTGCCGAAAGACAGTCTCTACCAAGGCAACGAAATATATATTACAAACGACCGCGCGAAAGATTTCAACAAAGATCCGGCCGCATTCGCATACTTTCATTCTTTGGAAGGCATTCGTCAGAACACTGCTTATATCACCTCAGATCACAATAAGGGCAATATGAACATTGAAGATGAATCCGCGGTTCGTTACGTATATGCGGAAAACCATGACATCCCGAAGCCGGAACAAATATTGGGCTTCACGCCGTTCGAGTCCAATGACGAACGCGTTGGTGCATCATGGAAGCGTCCGGAAATGATCGATTAGGCATTCTTAATCAAATTGGAAAAGCAAAGAAGCATGATGAGTCAAGTCAATGGACCGCATACTTGATACAATGAATGCAAACGCATAGAAATGGAGGAAATGGCGATGAAATTTCATACATTTAAACTGTTAGCGTTTACATTTCTTTGTATTGTCGTCTTGGCCGCTTGCAGCAGCGAGGATCAAGAGCAGCAGCAAACGATGGCAGAGCCGCCCATGCCCGCTGCATCCGAACAAAAAGAAGCGCCTCCTGCCGAGCCTTCGCCGTTAGAGCAAGCGCTGACCGAAGAAGCAGAGCTCATGTTCTACATTACTTCCAACGGCGTGTCGGAAGAAGACTTTTTAGACCGATATGGCAGCAAAATTATTGAGAACTTTCCGCATTATACAGTAAAATACACCGAACAAGAAAGCGGAGCCAATACGCTCGAAGGAATGATCGCTTCAAACAACAAAGTAGACATCATGATCAGTTCCATCGGATTGACGCCGGCCTTTCTATTGAAATTTAATATGCAGCAAGATATCAGCGATCTCATCACAAAATACGATTATGATTTGGAGCGGCTGGAGCCGTCCACGATCGAAATTCAGAGACAGTTAGCAAATGGCGGCATATATGGGTTGCCATTCTCCACTACTTCGTTGGCGCTTTTTTACAACAAAGATCTTTTTGATCATTTTGCCGTGGATTATCCGCGCGACGGCATGACATGGGATGAATTATATGAGTTGGCGCGAACGATGACTCGCACCGAAGATGGAAGGAATTACAGAGGATTGACTTTTGCTTTCCAGCATGCATTGTTTTTGAACCAGTATTCCGCGCAGCATATTGACCCGGAAACGAATAAAGCGGATTTCACTTCTGAAAATTTCACGAAAGCATTTGAGAACATGGCTCGTTTTTATCGAATTCCCGGCAATGAATTGCCTAATCACCGGTTTTCTCTTTCAAACCAGCAAAATCCATTTTATCAAGATCAAACGATTGCAATGCTCATCACATTAAGCGGCGCCGGCAGAAACTTTGCGGATCATGTCAACTGGGATGTCGTGCAAATTCCGGAATTGCCTGAACTGCCTGGAGTCGGCCCCCA
Source organism: uncultured Paenibacillaceae bacterium (assembly GCA_937983035.1). Taxonomy (GTDB): domain Bacteria; phylum Bacillota; class Bacilli; order Paenibacillales; family CALAME01; genus CALKAN01. The sequence goes on from CALKAN010000151.1 coordinate 2,146, forward strand.
ATCGTATCCAACTTACATGTATATTACGAACATGACAGACCATCGCGATGCTGCCTTCCAAGTGTTGACCTACATGACTTCTGATGAATTTCAAGAGTGGAATATCAGACGGGGCAATCCATCCATTTTGAAAGATCAAAGCAAGATCATCGCTTATTTCGGAGCGGATGAAGGCATTTATGAAGGAAAAAATATTGACTCCCTGCTTCCTAAGCGGTTTGCGGAACCAACGATGAAGACAGAGTTTCAACCGATTGCGGATCAAGAAATTTTAGCTGCATTGGGAGAGTATTCCGCAGGCAAAGACTTAAACACGGTGCTGAGGGAAGCAGCCGAGCGGGCAGATGCTCAAATTTTAGTCGAACTGCAATAAAGGATGAAAAGAAGACGGTTCATATGGACTCGCCGTCTTCTTTTCCTGTCTGTATTTCTAGTATCGCTTTCACTTCAGGTGCATTATAATAATTGACAGTATGTATTTCGCAGGAGGTTTGAAGATGTTAGATTCCAGCTTAGTGCAATCAGCTGAAGTCATTTTTTGCCGTTATTCTCTCCATACCAAACCTTTCCAAGCACAGAGCGGAAACAGGCCGTTTCTCCACTACTATATTCGATGGCAAACCGAAGGA
>CALKAN010000152.1 GCA_937983035.1 uncultured Paenibacillaceae bacterium
CTGCTTCTGTCTGACAATTTCAATATCGTAAAAAGGTGACATGAAAAAAACCTCTTGACCGGCACTGCTTTGAGTGCAGTCCAGTCGAGAGGTTTTTTTTACTTCTGGCCGTCAGAATGAGCATGAATGCCGTCAAAATTGTTGACGACTCGCTTCGTTCTCCCTGTCATAAAAATTCCTGCGAATATAAACAACATGCCGACAAGCAGCGACCAGCTGAGCGGTTCGTCTAACAGCAAATAACCCCACATGACCGCAAACGGCGGAACCAAATAAGTGACCAGCGTGACAAATTCAGCCGAACCTCGCTGCAAGATCGAGTAATAAAGCAAATAAGCAATGCCTGAACCAAATACGCCAAGGCCGATGAGCGACGGCCAGATCGAAATGTCCAAAACCAAATCCCAGCGCGGACGTTCCGTCAGCAGCATCCATATTCCTGCAAACAAGCCGCTGACCAGAAGCGTCATGAATGCTGTCAAATAAGGCGGAACCGACTGCAAATGCTTCTTGCTGAGAAGAGCGCCGAATCCGTAGCAAATTGCCGACAACACCATCGCTCCTATGCCGATCGGATGCTGCACATGAAATGAAGCCCAATCGATGTCAACCAAAATGACAATGCCGATCAAGCCGCTCAGCACTCCTGCCCATGCCATTCGGTGAGAGGCCATACCGAAAAAAAGCACGCCTAAAATGACCGTCCACAAAGGCGTCGCAGCGTTCAATACTGATGTTAAACTGCTCGTCAAAAAATGCTCGCTGAAAGCAATCAGCGTCCAAGGAATCGCGCAATTGATCAGTCCAATCCCGGTCAATGCCAGCCAAGGAACTTGCCTCATTTTAAACTTTCCAGTGATGAGCAAACATAGAAATAAAATGAATGCGCCGCAAATGCAGCGCATAAATGTCACTCCCCATGGTCCAAAGGCTTCCAGCAATACTTTGATGAAATAAAAAGAACCGCCCCATATGATGCTCAACAAGCCCAGCCATGCATAGATCATCTGTGTGTCTACCTTCTTTGTCGTTATTTTTTGTACACGAGTTGTCCTGATTTGTAAGTTTCGCGAATGTTCACGTGACCATTGTCATGCGTGAACAGGACCAAATCCGCAGGCGCTCCTGCGCGGATGCCTTCTTGCATCGGCAAGCCCATGGATCGCGCCGGACGCACGGAAGACATTTCCCACGCATCAGCCAGATCCGCCAGCCCAGTCCGCGTCAAATGCTCAATCCCCCACGGAAGCATCTGAGCCGAACCGGCAAGGATCTTGTCATTCGAAGCAAGGTGAAGTTTGCCTGATTCATTCAGAATGACTTTTCCGCCGATATGCGTTTCGTATTCACCGGGCTTCATGCCGGCCAAATAGACGGCATCGCTGACAAGCAAAGCTTTTTCTTGTTTTACGGCCATGGCCACTTTCAACACCGATTCCGGCAAATGGAAGCCGTCGCCGATCAGACAAGTCCACAGATCGTCCTGTGCCAGCTGCTCCCACAAATAATTCGGATGGCGAGGCAGCATGAGATGTGCGCCATTGCCGAAATGCGTGCTCATTCTCGCACCGGCAGCCACGGCTTCCCTGATTTGCTCCGGCGTTGCGGAAGAGTGGCCGATCGACACCGTTACGCCGGATTCAGAACATTTGCGGATAAATTCAGTCGAACCCGGCCATTCCGGCGACAGCGTAATGATTTTAATCCGTCCTTCCGCTGCCTCCTGCCATCTGCAAAACGCATCCCAATCCGGCGCCTGCACATACTGTTTGTCATGGGCGCCGCGAGGGCCGTCCTCTGCTGAAATAAACGGCCCTTCCACATGAATGCCTTGCACTGCCTGATCGGTGAGAGCGTCTTGCCGGCATTGTGCGGCAATCGCGGCGACTGCCTGCTCAATCGCATCCACAGAGTTCGTAATGACCGTCGGATAGTAGGAGGTTACGCCCTGGCTGAAGATCACCTTCGTTGCTTCAATGACTAAACCGTCCGCGATTGGAAGCGTATTAAAGTCCATCCCTAAATACCCGTTGATTTGCAAATCAACTAATCCCGGCGCAACGATCGCGCTGCCCTCGCATTCGGATGAGGACAATGGCGTGACACGGCTGATTTTTCCAGCTTCAATCTCGATTTCAACCGGTTCATTCGTCCGGTAATGTATGCCCTTTATGATTAATTTGCTCATGATTCACTCCCGCCAAACCGGTTGACAATTTTCACTTTCTCATCAGACATAATCGTATCGAGCGTAGCGTTCAAAATGTCTTCATGCTGAATGGAAGCTTCTTGCCCTTCCAATCTGGCAAGAAAATCTTCTGTGATCGTGCGGGGCACTTCATCCAATTCAACCTTTTGCAGCTCTTCATTGTTCGTAACCAAAAACAGCAAGTCTTCCTTAGAAATAAGCGGGTCGCCTTCCAATCTCAATTCCGCGACGCCTTCCGTGCCCGTTACAAAGATGCGGCAATCTCCCCAAGTCCAGCTTTTCTCTGGATTGTACTAGTCTGCATACAGCTGCGCCAAAATATTGCCTTCCATCTTCACCGTTAAGTTGGCCGTATCGTAAAAGTCCGGGTGCTCCGGCAAAATGTTTTTCGCCATATATCCGTCAATTTCGGCAACTTCTTGCCCGGTCAGCCAGCGGAGCAGGTCAAAGTCATGAATAAACAAGTCGATGACGATGCCTCCGTTTTGCGCTTTGGAAAAATGCCACAATGGGCGATTCTGAGGCGTTAAGCGATGCGGCTTGCGCATGGCGATGTTAACCACGTCTCCGAGCTTTCCGGATTTCATCATGTTTCTCAGCGTATAAATCGATGGACGGAAACGCTCTGTCAGCAGCATGCCAATCTGAATGTTGCCGCGGTCGATGACCGCTTTCAAACGATTGAAATCTTCACGATTCGTAACTGCCGGTTTATCCAGCATCACATGCTTGCCGTGTTTCTCACAAAGTTCAACGATGTCAATTTTTTCATTGTTAATGGCGGAAGTTCCAACGATCTTCACTGAATCATCCAGCAGCGCTTCTTTGTCGTCCACTAATGGAACGCCGAATTGATCCGCAATCGATTTCGCCAGTTTCTTGTTTTCTTCCTCATAGATTCCTGCACATTCGTGTCCCAGCTTCAGCATCTCATCAATGAAAATGCTGATATGAGCATGTTGACACCCAATGACTGAAAATTTATAACTCATGACGATCCACTCCTATCAAAAAAATATTGCGTAGAAATCGATAACTGCAATTACATGCCGTAAGCTTCTTTATCCGTATACAATGTGCAATCCGGATGCTTGCGCAAAATCGATGCAGGACACTCGGTCGTAATCGGGCCGTTCAGCGTTTTGTACACAGCTTCTTTCTTTGTCGGACCCGGCACCATGCAGTACAAGTGCTTGCCTGACATCAACGTCGGAATGGTCAGCGTCAATGCATGCGTCGGCACGTCATCTAAAGTCGGGAATGCGCCGTCGTTCACTTGCTGCTGCCTGCAAACGGCGTCTAGTTCCACCGGCTTGATCACTTCCGGGTCATCAAAGTCGGCGACAGGCGGATCATTGAAGGCAATATGGCCATTCTCGCCTATTCCCAGGCAGATGATGTCAATCGGCGCCTCTTGAATCAATTCTGTGTAGCGGCGAATTTCCTCCTCAGTCGAATCGTTCATTCCGATTAAATGCACTTCGCCGGGATTTACTTTATCAAAAATGGCGTCTTTCAGAAATTGGCTGAAACGTTCTTTTGCTCCTGCCGGCAACCCGATGTATTCATCCATGTGAAAAGCCGTGATGCGCGACCAGTCAATGCCTTCCGCTTTTGTTAGGGCTTCCAAAAACTCGTTCTGAGACGGAGCCGCCGCAAATACCATGCGCACTTTGTCTTGCTTGCCAAGCAGCTCTCGAATTTTTGAAGCTGCATGCTCAGCCGCATCTTTCCCCATGGCTTCGCGGTTCTCATAAACTCTCACCTTTAATTGATCTCGCTGTTCCGTCAAGATCGGTTCAAATTGTGACAATGCAAGTACCTCCTAAGATCATTTTCATCCTACTATAATGATATTTTTTCTGCGATAAAAAGACAAGTCTATAAATAGTCTTTAAATTCGTTATTTCGCAAGTTTTCACACGAGTGACACAATTTTATGATACGGTTTTATTGGTCATGTGTCCAAAATGACATGCAAAAAAGAGGATTTGCGCGATCCGCAGGAGAAATAATCATTACTGACGCATATCTAGCAATGGATGAGAAAGGAAGGAACGATATGAGCAATCATGAATTGGGCATCGGCATGATCGGCGCCGGCGGCATCGCAAGATTTAGACATGTGCCGGGATTAAAGCAAATCAAAGGCGTTCGTTTCGTCGCCGTTGCCAATCGCACGAAAACATCATCGGAAAAAGCTGCGCGCGAGTTCGGATTCGAAAAGGCGTGCGACCATTGGAAACAAGTCATTGAAGATCCAGACGTAGACGCTGTTTTCATTTGCACTCAGCCTTATATGCACCGAGAAATGACGCTCTATGCGCTCGAACACGGCAAACATGTATTTTGTCAAGCACGGATGGCGCTTGATTTGGAAGACGCTCTGCAAATGAAAGCCGCGGATGAGAAGTCAAAATTAACGACGATGTTGTGCCCGCCTCCACATTACATGATCGTCGAACCGACCGTGCTTCGATATATCAACGAAGGCAAAATCGGCGAAATTCGCCATGTCAGCCTCATTCATGCCACGAACATGTTTTTAGATCCTGAGACGCCGCTGCACTGGAGACAACGTGCAGATTTGCAAGGAATCAATTTGCTCGATGTCGGGATTATGGCAGAAGTGCTGCAGAAGTGGTTCGGACCTGTGTCAACAGTCAACGCCATCGGAAAAACATGGGTTTTCGAACGGCCGTCAGATGCTGAAGGAAAGACTAAAGTCGACCTGCCAGACGCTGCAACTGTCATGGGCGAATTCGACAGCGGCGCAACTTTAACCTGCCTGTTCTCCGGAGGCGTTTACGGCGATGAGCCGCATATGACGATTTTCGGAAGCAAAGGAACGATAACTTGCTATGCAAATAAACCTGTCATCATCTTAAAAAACGATGAAGGAGAAGCGACGACCCAAGTGCCTGAAAACGAACAAGGCAAGTGGATGGTCGAGGCGAATTTCATTCAGGCGGTTCGCGAAGGGCGCAAAGGCAGCCCCTCCTTCGATGACGGCATTCGCTATATGGCTTTTACCCAAGCCGTCACAGATTCGATCGCATCAGGCGGCAATCAAGTTCGGCTGTACAGAAGTTAAAAACAGCCCCCGCTCAGCTCAGCAGCTTCAAGCGGGGGCTTTGTTTTTGTCATCGAACAGCATGTTGCTCGAACAACATGATAAAAATCAGTTTCATCGGCAACGCGCCTGCAAAT
>CALKAN010000153.1 GCA_937983035.1 uncultured Paenibacillaceae bacterium
TATGCGATCACTTGGAACGCGGCGTCCGGATTGCTGCTGTTGTTCGGAATGACAAAGCCGTCCGAGAATACGCCGGGCCCAACGCCGGGCAAATCCGAAAATGTCGGATACGTCGTAATGCCCCAGTCCAGGCCGTTGTTTGCGGCCTCGATAAAATCAGCATCTCCGAGCAAAATCAAGTGCGGATACATAGCGAGCGTGCCTTCAAGATAGAAATTTCGCACTCCGCCCCAATTCGGCCCGTCCGGGAAGTTGCCCGGAATGCTTGTCATGCGTTCAAACGTCTGGAACAATCTTCTCCAATCTTCCGTCTCGGCGACGACAGATCGATTCGTTTCCGGATTCACAAACGGCAAAGACAGCTGCGTTTGAATTCGGTTTATGCTGTTGCCCGGATGAATCCCGCGATACTGAATGCCCTGGTCTTCCCGCGTCACTCTTGCTCCCAGTTCAATCGCTTCATCCCAAGTAATGCCAACATGCGGATAAGGCACGGCAAATTTGTCGAAAATTTCTTTATTGTAATGGAGCGCAAAAGAAAAAGCTCTAAACGGCATGTAAATCAACTCGCTGTTGGGCGAATAAGAGCGAATGCTGTCTTCCAGCCCGGGTTCCAGCCGTTCCATGTCAAAATCATATTCGGAACTTCCAACAGCACCAGATCATGAATATTCGTCAAGCCTTCCCAAATGATGTCCGGGATTTGTCCGGCGATAATCAAATCATTGATCGAACCGCTGCTTTGGCTGTCTGTTTTTTCTATCGTAATATGCGGAAACTGCTCTTTCAAAGGCGCTTTAATATATGTTTCGAAATCTTCATCTAACAGCTGTGTTTTCGCATAAATCGTCAGTGTCATCGGCTCGGGCGGCTGCTCTTCTATTTTCTCAGAAGCTTGTTCTTCGCGATCCTCTTTTTCAATGTTTGGCTGCTGCACAGGCGCTGGCTGATCCGCTTGCGATCCTGCCCCGTTTCCGCTCCCTGAACACGCTGCCAAAACGAGCAGCGCTGCCAGCAAATACATTATCATAAAGCCGCTTTTTTTCATCATTTTGCATTCACCTCATTTTGTTTTGATTCAACCATGTTTTTTTCAAACCCCCTTCGTAATGAACGGCTTCATGATCATCGGCCCCATCGCGTGCTGCTTCACTTTATTCACATGGTGATCATCCTCCCCCTTTATTCTGCGATTGCTTTATATCATTTGCTTGTTCATTGATTAAGAACAAGGTTCTTGCAGCAAGGAAAAAACATTACGGCCGCATTTTCTCTTCAAGCCGTTTGATTGTTCTTCGCATCAGCGCTGCTTCCAGCATTAAGCATTCATCCGGCCGTATGCTGTACATCGCTCCGCCTTCGCTGCAACGCCGGGGATGAAAATGTTTAGATTGTTATTTTCCGCATATTTAATCATTTCTCGAATCGCCTGCGTATCGTCCGTGATTCCGTCTGCTTTGGCTCCAACTAACGGAGCAGGAGGATGCTTGATGTTCACTGCTCTTTCGCCAAGATCTGCGGAATAATCTAACAACTGTTCCGCATGTTCATTGACGGCGCCGACCAAATTGTCCTTAGTGCTTGTTTTAAGCAATGCAAGGTCGCCGATTTTATCATGCGGACTGTTCCCGCCCGCCTTTGCGCTCAACTTATGAACAAGGCTGCCGGCTGCAGCAAGTCCGCCCGCCGCTGCCATCGTCTTGATCAAATCTCGTCGGCTTATTTTATCTTTCGGCCCTTCCATTGTTTCATTGTTCGTTTTGTCATCCACAGTCAGCCTAACCTCCTTTGCAACAAGCTGTTTTATTGGAATGATCCATGCGATGAAAATGCTGCTATCCACCTATTGTTCTTAATTTAAGAACATCGTTCTACTATTTTGATTTAATCCTAAATTACGCGCAATTTTTTCAGTTGTCAATACTTTTTTTGTCATTCGCCCAAAGTCATCATGTGATCACATCAACATTTTCTGCAAATGAAATTCCAAATAATAACACGCATTCCATTTCTCTACATTAATTTTCATGGAGTCAGCACCTCATGCATGATATAATGATTCATACATAAAAATCGATGGAGTGAAGAAACCATGCTTAAAAACCAATTCAAAAAATATACTGTAATAGGCCTGTTAAGCGGCTTAATCGTAACCGGCGCCGGATGTGCGAACCTTGCGGAAGACCACCCGGCAGATCAGGCAGCAGACCAAATTTCAGATTCTCGCGAAACCGAACAATCAGACACAGAGCCTGCATTCAGCACGGATCCGGATGCCGATAAGGAGGAGATCATCATTGCAAACCTGAAGTTTGATCGCGGCAGTGATGCGGCTGCAGCCGTATTTCCTAATACGGTGTTGGATTTGAATCTGCTGGCGGAGTTGGAAGACGGCACGGTTGTCGATACTCGGGAAGCCGGCGTGATGGATCAGATCGAATTTTCTGTAGACGCTGAATGGGCATCCATCACTAACGAGGGCAGGCTCGCCGTAAACAGCGATGCTCCCGCCGGATCTGAAGCAGTCATTACGGCAATCTGCGAAGACGTTCAAGCCGAAGCTAAAGTTGTTGTGCTCTATTCCCTGGGAGATACGATCGAAGCTTCAGCAAACTCGGATCTGCCCGTCGTAACGAATGCTTCCAGCATCGCTGTAGTCGTGAACAAACAAAGGAGCTTGGAACCAAACTACGCGCCGGATGATCTCGTCATTCCTGATGTAGAATTTTTCATCGAAGGCAACGATCAGAAAAAATATTTGCGCAAGCCGGCGGCAGAAGCGTTGGAACAGCTGTTTGCCGCGGCCAAAGAAGAAGGCATTCATTTGGTGGCTGTATCCGGCTACCGTTCCTATGAGCGGCAAAAGAGCATCTTTGAATACAATGTGCAAACCCAAGGAGAAGAACATGCCAGAAGATTCAGCGCAGTGCCCGGGACGAGCGAACATCAAACCGGATTAGCGATGGACATTTCCAGCCGTGAATTCGGCAACCGATTAGAACAAGAATTCGGAGATACAGAAGCTGGAAAATGGGTTGCAGAAAATTGTCATAAATTCGGCTTTATTATCCGTTATCCGAATGGCAAAGAAGATATTACCGGCTACGCCTATGAACCATGGCACTTGCGCTATGTCGGCGTTCCTTTGGCGGAAAGCATCGCCGCATCCGGGTTGACGATGGAAGAGTACTTTAATGAAGCGGTTGCTGCGTTTGCCGGCGAGGCCGCTGAATAAATCTCAATGACAGCTGCGCAGAAAACTGGAAAACCAACCGTTGGGACAAGTTAAAATCGCAAAATGCATAAAAACCGGGAACACGCGGCGAATCGATTTTTGGAAGAATCATTCCGGCTTGCCGGCGCGTTCCTGGTTTTTTCGCATGTCAAAATCAGCAATCATCGACGGCTTCGCTGCCTCAGCTGTTTATTCTGGTTTTGGATTCGCTTCAATGATGCTGTTGATCTCTTCATCTGCCAATCTCAGCGCCGTATTGACATCCAATTCCCCGCGAACCAATTCATTCAACTTTGCATTGACCACTCCAACGGCTTGTGCATCCCAGTAAGAACTTTTCGCAGGAGGCGCTATTTCAAGCGCATATACGAGACTGACGTCGAGTCCGACCATTTCCGCGATCTCGTTCCCTTCAAACAAAGCGGCTTGAACAGCTTCATTCGCAAGCGGAGTGGCAATGCCCATTCGCGCGTACTCAAGCTGCACTTCATCCGAAGTTAAATGTTCGAGCACTTTAAAGGCAAAGTCCGGATCACGTGAATTTACCGGAATGGAATAACCTTGACCAAAAAAGCCGGTGCTTCTTTTCGGGTTTTCTTCAAACACTGGGAAGGTGGAAATCCCCATGTTCATGCCTTCTTCGATCGGCTTTCGAAATGCTTCATAGGCGATGCTGATCAAATGCGGAAACATCGCAATAATTTGATCTTCAAGAAACAGCGGCGTTGAAGCGCCTAACTGCACTCTTCCGTTTTGACGAACCGGCAAGTTTCCTGGAATGCTGTAAATGTCTTGATACGTTTGGAACATCTTTTTCCATCCCGGATGGGAGTTGATCACCGATTTGCCCGTTTCTTCGTCAACAAACGGCAGCGATAATTGCATATACATCCGATTAATGTTCAGTCCCGCATCCAGCCCGCGATATTGGATGCCGTCTTCAAATTTCGTCAACCTGCGAGCCAAATCAATCAACTCGTTCCAAGTGCTGCCTGCTTTCGGATATTCAACGCCAAAGCGATCGAAAATATCCTTATTGTAATGAAGAACGAACGGCTGATATTGCGTCGGGAATATTAATATTTCTTCATTTGCTGAATAGCCCCGGATCGATTCAATCATGCTTGCGTCGATGCGGCTTAAATCATCATTATGTTTTCGGATCAAAGGCTCGATATCGATCGGGATATTGCGCGTAATCATGGCATTCACATTCGTAATGCCCGATTCAATCAAATCGACGGCGATGTTGGATGCGATCATCGTATCGTACGTTAATCCATCCGTGCCAAGCTGCAGCTGCACAATTCACTTCAGGAAATTTCTTCCTCAAAAATCGATGCGTATATTGCTCAAAGTCTTGTTCAGACGTAGAAGAAGGCGTCAAAATGACAAATTCAGCCGGATGCTCCGCCTCCAGAACGGCTTGCGCCTCGGAAACCGGCTCTGATGAAGGCTGCTCCGCATCCTTTTGCGGCTGTTTCTCGGTTTGTTCCGACGCTGGCTGCGAAGGCTCTTGTGCAATGTTATTGCTTTGTTCTCCGGCACATCCCGCGATGAAGCAAATGACAAATAACAATGACAACCATGCCCATGCATGTTTTTTACTCATGCCCATTTCACCTCGATTTCAATTAATCAACCTGCAATTCATTCTCTTCACTATTGCCTTCTTAATCACTCTCACTCATTCAAAAGCTTAAAGAAAGCCATCTCCCTTATTTGTTCTGTAGTTAAGAACATCGTTCATTAATATGGTGAAAAAAAGCATCTCCATCACTCGCATGTCGGCAATACCATAAGTAAGCGATTGCATTTATGCAATGACTCCATATTTGACTGTTTGTATTGGCGTAAAGAAACATGTCCATCAGTGCAGGACCTAAAATGCTTCCACCCATGATTTGACTTTGACATTGAAGCCAATGGAAAACACTCTTTTTTGTGTTCTTTATTAAAGAACGATGTTCTTCTAATCTTCGAAAAAAAATAAGCAAAGATGTTTATGCCATGATCTTTGCGTATATTCCTAAGATTACGAAAGAACATTGCTGTTGTCAATCGTTTTTTGAAAGTTTTCCCTTTTGCCAAGCAAACAGATGCGGCGCGAGACGTTCGCACAAGCGATAACGAACTGCCGGCTGGCGAACGAAGCACTGAAACTAAGGCGCCTGCATGACGA